>JAUVNM010000098.1 GCA_030599705.1 Gammaproteobacteria bacterium | reverse complement strand
GCATAACTCAGGGGGATCATGAGGCGGGAAATCGCCAGCCGGTGGCGCCTGGCCCAGTCCTGTACAGCCGGGATGAAGATCGCCACGACGGGGGTATTGTTGAGAAAGGCGCTCAGGGCCACCACCGGGAGCATCAGCCGTAACTGGGCATCCGGCAGGGAACGCGGCCGGCCGAGAATGGTGCTGCTGACCCAGGCGATGCCGCCAGTCTCCCGCAGGCCGGTGACCACGATATAGAGTACACCGACTGTGACCATGCCTTCATTGGCCAGTCCGGCCAGCGCCTCCCGGGGTGAAAGTACCCCACCCAGCAGCAGCAGGGTCAGACCCGCCATGAGGATCATATCCGGTGCATGCCGGATATAGACCAGCAGACCGACGCACAGGGCCACCACAGCCAGTGTATACCATGCCTCCCATCCCATACCGTCACATCTCCCGGAATCAGGCGTGTGCCCCGGCAACAGGTACGCACTCTTTCACGCCGGAACGTTATAGAAAAAGATAACGGCAGGTTTTACCGAATGTTGTGAGGGATGCGGGAACGCATCGCCTCCAGCACCCCTGCCTTATACGATGTACAGGGACGTACGAGTGTCGCGAGAGGGCAGGATGCCCGCAGCGACCATCCCTGTGGCGCATCGCTCCCGGCATCCATGCCTCCCGCGATGTACGTCCATCCCTGGACGCAAAAAAAACCCCGCAATTAAGCGGGGTAGAAAACGCCTTTCAGCGTCGGAGGAGCCGGTGTTGCCGTGCAATGAAACAATCTCTGAGATGGGTCCTGATCATCCATAATCCTTACCGGACCCATTTCACAGCCGTCTCTACCCGGGTTAACGGCAAGCCGGTGAGATGCTTTAGGAAGGTGGCCGAACCGACCAAGTTGTCCATATATCATACTGATTTATAAGTATATTATTAAATCTGACCATGGGTGGACACAGCACCCGGCAGGGCACGGTACACTAGCCGCCGGCAACGGCCCAAGGAGACCAGTGTGACAGCAAAACCAGCAGGGCAGGGCGCCTACCCCGGCACACGCATGCGGCGCATGCGGTGCGATGAGTTTTCCCGACGCCTGATGCGCGAACACCGGTTGACCACGGATGACCTGATTTACCCGGTCTTCGTCCTCGAAGGAAATGGCCAGCGCGAGCCGGTGCCGTCAATGCCGGGCATTGAACGCCTCAGTATCGACGAACTGCTGCGCGATGCGGCCGAGGCATACGAACTTGGCATCCCCGCCATCGCCCTGTTCCCGGTGATACCTGCAGAACAGAAAACCGGGGATGCACGCGAGGCCTTCAACCCGGAGGGTCTGGCGCAACGCGCCGTCAGCTCGCTGAAAGAGCAACTGCCCGGGCTCGGCATTATCACCGACGTGGCGCTCGACCCCTTCACCACGCATGGCCAGGACGGCCTGATTGATGAACACGGCTATGTACTGAACGATGCCACTGTCGAGGTACTGGTCAAACAGGCCGAATCACACGCCCATGCCGGGGCGGATGTCGTGGCCCCGTCCGACATGATGGATGGCCGTATCGGCGCCATTCGCGCTGCGCTGGAGAGCGCCGGTCACAGCAACACGCGCATCCTGGCCTACTCCGCCAAGTACGCCTCTGCATTCTACGGTCCGTTCCGTGACGCCGTGGGATCAGCGGCCAGCCTCGGCAGCGGCGACAAATACAGTTACCAGATGGACCCGGCCAACAGCGACGAGGCACTGCGGGAGATCGCGCTGGATATCGATGAAGGCGCAGACATGATCATGGTGAAACCGGGCCTGCCCTATCTGGATATCATCCGGCGCGCAAAAGACCATTTCGGTGTCCCGACATTGGCCTACCAGGTCAGCGGCGAATACGCCATGCTCAAGGCTGCTGCGCAAAACGGCTGGCTGGACGAACAGGCCGTCGTCATGGAATCACTGCTCGCATTCAAACGCGCCGGCGCCGACGCCATCCTGAGTTACTACGCCAGGACCGTGGCAAGCTGGCTGCAAGCGGGATGACCGACCGTTATGCCGTCATGGGCAACCCGGTTGCCCACAGTAAATCACCCCGCATTCATACCCTGTTCGCCCGCCAGACCGGGCAGGACATGGACTACACCGCCATACGGGTTGAGCCCGCTGGACTCGCCAGTGCCGTCGGGGAGTTTCACGCCAATGGCGGCCGCGGCCTGAATATCACCGTCCCGTTCAAGGAAGACGCCTGGGCACTGGCGGTACAACGCAGCGAGCGTGCCGAACTGGCGGGCGCGGTCAACACCCTGGTACTCGATGCAGCGGGCAAACATTTCGGTGACAACACCGACGGCGTCGGCCTGGTGCGCGACCTCACCCTCAATCATGGCTGTGCACTCACCGGCAAGCGCCTGTTGCTGGTCGGGGCCGGGGGGGCCGCGCAGGGGGTCATCGAACCCCTGCTGACTGAACACCCCGCACTGCTGGTGGTTGCCAACCGCACCGCCGCAAAGGCCGTTGCGCTGGCACGACGTTTCTGTGGACTCGGAAGGATCGAGGGCTGCGGTCTGGACGGACCCGACGGCCAGTCCTTCGATGTCATCATCAATGCCACGGCGGCTAGCCTGTCCGGTACGGTCCCGGCACTGCCGGCCAGCGTGGTCAGCGCTGACACGTGGTGCTATGACATGATGTATGGCGATGAACCGACCGCGTTTGTGCGCTGGGGCAGGGAACGGGGCGCGGCACACTCGGTGGACGGGCTGGGCATGCTGGTCGAACAGGCCGCGGAATCGTTTTACCTGTGGCGGGATGTGCGCCCGGATACCGGGCCGGTAATTGCGGAGCTGCGTAACCAGTAAGACCCGCGCCCCGCGGGGAAAGGCATTCCCGGCCGGGGGCCGGTCCTACTGGCGAATCCGCCATGCAGAACAGACCGGATGTCGCTGTTAATCCGGCGCGCGCCGCTCACCCTTGCGGCGTTCCGGCTCGTGCCAGGGAGCAGTGCGCCAGTCGAGCCGGCGGCGTTCATTGCCGGTGTGGCGGTGTCCGTATTCCCGGGTCTCCAGGCTGTTCCCGTGCATTTCGGTCCGCTGCAGCCGCCGAATCAGCTTGCTGCCTTCCTTCTCCGAATTCAGGTGCACCAGTCCAAAGCGATACAGGCCACCATTACCATCCGGCTTCTTGTAAACCTTCACAGGGGTACCGGCCGCCAGCTGTGCCACGGCAACGAGGTCATGCGCGGTTATTTCAGCGGTCAGGTTGCCGATGAAAATAATCATACCGGGATATAATTCCTGTCAGCCATGCATACAACAATAAACCGGCAAACTGCAGCAGACAAGCTATGACTTTGCCATGTGCCGGTTTTTTAATTCGACATAGTGGCTGGCGGAATATTCGAGGAATGCCTGTTCCTCGTCACGCAGCGGCCGCACCTTGCGCGCCGGTGATCCCATCCACAGGAACCCGCCCTCCAGTTCCTGCCCCGGCGGCACCAGGCTGCCGGCGCCCAGCAACACGCCCGCGCGGAGCACCGCACCGTCCATCACCGTGGCAGCCATGCCGACCAGGCAGCGGTCCTCGACGGTGCAGCCATGCAGAATGCACTGGTGCCCGACGGTGATATCGGCGCCGATGGTGAGCGGAAAACCACCCGGTGCAAATTCACTGTCATGACTGACATGCAGGATGGTGCCGTCCTGGATGTTGGTACGGGCACCGATCCTGATGGAATTGACGTCCCCGCGCGCCACCACCATCGGCCACAGCGAGACATCCGCGGCCAGCGTGACAGCACCGATCACCAGGGCAGTGGGGTCGACATGCGCTGATGCAGCAATGTCCGGATGGATGCCTTCGAAATCCCGGATACTCATGGCAGCAGAAGATAATGGATTCCGATGCAATGGTACAGGCGCAGCGGGCCTGTCAATGTTCACACCCAACCCGCCATGCTAGAGTAGCGCACCAGTTTACTCACGGTGAATCGCAACAAAGAGGTTGTCACTGCATGTCAAATCCCCTGCTCGCGCTGCACGGCCTGCCGCCGTTCTCCGCTATCCGTCCCGAACACATCGTCCCCGCAATCGAGCGCTTGCTGGACGACAACCGTCGGCTGGTCACCGACCTGCTGGAGCGCAATTCCCAGTACACCTGGGACAACCTGGTCGAGCCGCTGGAGGCCGCGGATGACCGCTTGAGCCGCGCCTGGTCACCGGTCAGCCACATGAACTCCGTGGTAAACAGCGAAGCCCTGCGTGCTGCCTACAATGTCTGCCTGCCGAAGCTGAGCGAATATGCCACCGAGATGGGCCAGCACGAGGGCCTGCACCAGGCCTGGCGCCAGATCGCCGAAGGTCCGGAATACGACCGGCTGGACACCGCGCAGCGCAAGGTCATCGACAATGCCATGCGCGACTTCCGGTTGTCCGGCATCGAGCTCGAACCCGCGGCGCGCGACCGCTACAAGGCCATTATGCAGGAGTTGTCGAAGCTGACCTCGACTTACAGCGACAACGTACTCGATGCCACCAATGCCTGGCATAAACAGCTAAGCGATGCACAGCTGCTCACTGGCCTGCCGGAAACCGCACGCGCGCTGGCCAGGCAGACGGCCGAACAGCGCGAGCTGGAGGACTGGGTGTTCACGCTGGAATTCCCGTCCTACATGCCGGTCATGACCTATGCCGATGACCGTGCGCTGCGCGAGGAGATGTATACCGCCTTTGTCACCCGCGCCTCGGACCAGGGGCCACAGGCCGGCCAGTGGGACAACGCCGGGCTGATGGACCGGATACTGGAGCTGCGCCATGAAGCCGCAACCCTGCTGGGCTTCGACAATTATGCCGAGCGCTCGCTGGCTACCAAGATGGCCGAAACCACCGGCGAGGTCATGGAGTTCCTGAATGACCTCGCCTCCCGCTCCCGGGATGCTGCCGAACAGGAACTTGAGGAAGTCCGGGACTACGCACGCAAATACCATGACCAGGAATCACTGGAGGCCTGGGACATCACTTACTACTCGGAGAAGCTGCGCCAGCAGAAATACGCGATCTCACAGGAAGAACTGAAACCGTATTTTCCGGAGCCGCGCGTGGTCAGCGGGCTGTTCTCGATCGTGGAGCGCCTCTACGGGATCACGATTGCAGCAGTTGACGGCGTCGACACGTGGCACGAGGATGTGCGCTTCTATCGCATCCACGATGCTGCGGGGCAGCTGCGCGGTGAATTCTACCTGGACCTGTACGCGCGCCGGCACAAGCGCGGTGGCGCCTGGATGGACGAGTGCATCAGCCGGCGCCGCTCGGTGCAGGGTCTGCAGACGCCGGTCGCCTACCTGACCTGCAATTTTACCCCGCCGATCGGCGACGATCCCGCGCTGTTCACACACAACGAAGTCATCACCCTGTTCCATGAATTCGGGCACGGCCTGCACCACATGCTCACCCGGGTTGACTACGCCGGCGTTTCCGGTATCAACGGTGTTGCCTGGGACGCCGTCGAACTCCCCAGCCAGTTCATGGAGAACTGGTGCTGGGAACGTGAAGCCCTCGACCTGTTTGCGAGCCATTACCGGACCGGCGAGTCCATCCCCGATGACCTGTACGGGCGCATGCGCAAGGCCAGGAATTTCCAGTCCGCCATGCAGATGGTGCGGCAGCTGGAATTTTCCATTTTCGATTTCCGGCTGCATATGGAATACAACCCGGAACAGGACGTCCGTATCCGGGAATTACTGAATGAAGTACGCGAACAGGTGGCCGTCCTGCAGCCACCTGCGTTCAACCGCTTCGAGAACGGCTTTACCCATATCTTCGGCGGCGGGTATGCCGCCGGCTACTACAGCTATAAATGGGCCGAGGTCCTGTCTGCCGATGCCTTCTCCGCTTTTGAGGAAACCGGCATCTTCAACCACGACACCGGTGAAAAATTCCTCAGCAGCATCCTCGAGCAGGGCGGCTCACGCGAACCCATGGAACTGTTCATGGAATTCCGTGGCCGCGAACCGACTATCGATGCGCTGTTGCGCCACTCCGGTTTGGCGGCATAACACTGGCTCGCGCAAAGACGCAAAGGCGCCAAGAAATAATGTAAAAACCCGTCTATAATTTCCTGCTATGTCATGGAGGACATACTCATGGATGAAAACACGATTGCCAGGGAAGTTGTTGATGCCGCCTATACGGTTCATAAAGAACTTGGTCCTGGATTGCTCGAAACTGTTTACGAAGCCGCCTTGTGTCATGAGCTAACGGAAAGAAATCTCAGGCTCTCGAGACAGCATTCAATACCCGTTACATATAAAACACTACAGCTAATGGATGCATTTCGTGCTGATATTCTGGTTGAAGGCAAGGTAATCATCGAACTGAAATCAACAGAAAATGTACTACCTGTTCACAAAAAACAATTAATCACATATTTGAAGCTTTCAGGTTGTCGGCTCGGCCTGTTGATAAATTTTGGTGCCGATTTAATTAAACATGGTATCACCCGGCTTGTTAACAGGCTTTAGAACACAAAGCTTTTTTCTTGGCGCCTTTGCGTCTTTGCGCGAGTAAGAATTTATGAAAATTGCCACATGGACCGTCAAGTCACTGAAGGTCCGCCTGCCGCACGTGCTTGACTGGCTGGCCGCGTCGCAGGCAGACATCCTGTGCCTGCAGGAAACCAAGCTGACCGACGAGAACTTTCCTGCCGAAGACATCGAGGCGGCCGGCTACCGGGT
>JAUVNM010000277.1 GCA_030599705.1 Gammaproteobacteria bacterium | reverse complement strand
CATCGGTACCTGTTCTTTTTTATAAAATTCTTCCAGCAGGTGCTGCAGAATCTCCGCATTGAAATCGATATCACGGGCCTTGCAAACCTGCCGCCAGATAGTCTCGTACTCTGCCGGATTCAGATAAGTAAAACGGATCTTGTAGCCCAGCCGCCGGAGGAATGCCTCATCGGCGAGATCCAGTGGAGCCAGGTTGGTAGAGAACATAAGAACGACCTCGAAGGGCACCGGAAAATGCCCGCCGGCGCCCATCGACAGGAAGTCGCGGCGCTCCTCCATGGGAACAATCCAGCGGTTCAGGATATCGACCGCATCGACGCGTTGCCTTCCCAGGTCATCGATCAGGTACAGGCCATTGTTGGCCTTGAACTGCAGCGGCGCCTGGTACTGTTTGCTGGAGGGATCATAGGAAAGCTCCAGCATGTCCAGCGTAAGTTCACCACCGCTCATCACAAAAGGCCTGTGGCAGCGCAGGTAGCGTGGATCATGCCCCTCGGCCAGCATCAGGCCCGCCGGGTCCGCTTCCCTGGAAACAGGATGGTGATAGACCGGGTCGTAGAACTGGATTACAGCTTCTCCCATCACAATGGCATGGGGAATAAGTATCGAATCATCAAACATGCGTGTCAGGTGCTGTGCTATATAGGTCTTGCCGGAACCGGCCGGGCCATAGATAAATATCGGCCGTCCCGAATGGATGGCAGGCCCGAGCTGTTCAAGCAACCCGTCCTGCAAAACCAGGTCCGCGAAGGCTGTCTGCATCGAGGTGCGAGTGACGAGCCGCTGATGTACCGACTGGGCACGGACAATGCGGGCATATTCTTTCAAGGGTACGGGTGCAGGCCCGATGTAACCGCTCCGGGACAGTGCATCGAGCGCCAGGGCCCGTCCGCGATCTGTGAGTGCATAGCGGGGAGCGCCCCCGTCGATGCCGCCGCGCATCTCGACATACGCTTCCTTGCGCAAGTACGCGACCAGCTCCTCGAGTACCGGCCCTGCGAGGGCGGTGCGCTCTGATAACTGGTTCAGGGTGATCACGCCTGCGTGGTATAGATGTTTCGCAACAAGTTCAGCTGAAAAATTCAGACTGAGCCCGGTTTCTTCCAGGGTACGCGGGCGCGGTGCCAGCGTTGCCAGCGAATCGGCCGATGCCGTGTTGGTGTCCAATGTCATGGCAAGATCATTCATGCTGATAGTATCTCGTTATCGTTTTATCTCATTTAACGTTTTATAAGATAGCCAGCCACCAGAGTGCGGCAGCCGTTCCCAGGCCAATTGCGATGGCATAGGGAAAACGTATTGCGGCAGCTTCACCAGAGGCCGGAGGTACATAGGACCATTTGCCCGTGACTGCCAGGTAGCGCAGCGTCGATCCGTAGCGCTGCATGGCCGGTTTCAGGCCCCTGTGAACCAGCAGCAAGACCAGTCCGATCACACTGCCGATACCCAGGCTGAGACCGGCGGCCAGCAAGACTCCGTGCATCCCAAGACATGCCCCTACTCCTGCCATCAGTTTCACGTCCCCCGCACCCATGCCGCGCAGCAGATAAAATGGCAAAAAGATACCGAGCCCGATGGCTGCACCGCCGAGGGCTTCCAGCACCCCGGTTGCACCCGCTGCCCAGGCCTGCATCCCGAGGCCCGACACCAGCATAGCCAGCGTGAGAGTGTTGGGGATACGATGACGCGTCAGGTCTGTCCATACCGCCACTGCCAACAGGCACAGCAGTACGAAGATCATGACAGGGTATGTAGCGAGTGCCGACATTGTAGTTATATTCTGTGATTGGCTGAATTGGCTTAAGGAAGTGACGAGTGGCACAGGGCCACTCGTCGTTTCCTTCTTCATTACGGAACAGTGATATCAGTAGTGATGCCTGTGATCACATTTCCGACCTGTGTACCGAGTAATCCGAAGGCCGTCACAACCGCGGCTGCTATCAAAGAGCCGGCAACGGCATATTCCACCGTGGTGAGTCCTTCTTCGTCCTTCAAAAAGGAAGTTATTTGCTTTAACATGACTTGTTCTCCTTACAGTTGTTGTTGTAACAATTGTTACGTCTAGTATTAGTTACCGGCTCTGAACCAAAGTTCTTCAGTCCATTCCTGTAGCTACGTCTTTCATCGTTAGTACAGGTATATTGAAAGCCAATAGAGCAACAAATGCTTGTACATTTCATGATGAGGATTAGGAATATTTTGCGCCGCTACCGGTACGAAGGTACTAGTAAGGCTCCTGCAACTTCATTTCCAGGGCGGTGCGGGCTGCCACCAGACTCTGCTTATAGGACGAGGGCGCCATATTGAAAAAACGGCGGAAGGTCCGTGTGAAATAGGAATGATCATTGAAGCCGACCATATAGGCTACATCTGTGATTGAGGAACTCGGATTCTTCAGCAACCGGATCGCCTCATGCATCCGGCGGGTGAGTATGAATTCCTGGAAGGTAAATCCATAGGCGTTTTTGAACATGCGGCTAAACTGGCTGGATGTAAAACCGCACAGCTTCGCCATTTCCGGTTGCTGGATCCTTTTATCGAGATTTCTCTCGACGTAGTTGACAGCAGGATCCAGTGCGGAAATACCTGCGGCGCGATTGCCCCTGCTGAACCTCGCCTCTGTCGGCATGTTGCTTTGTGGTCGTATCAGCTCCCTGGATACCCCTTTCTCCAGCATGTGCGGCAATGAACAGGCACGTTTGAAACACGATATAATTTCATCTGCCAGAACCGGCCAGGAGAAGTAATCCCAAACACGGGCCCGAAAGGCCCAGACTGCCAATGTTTCCGACGACTGTTCGGTGACGATAACAATCGGTATGGCAGGGTAGTTGATCTTGGTGTCCTGGAGCACTGCCAGCCGAGGGACATCCGGGTAATCATATTCAAAGCAAATTGCCTGCGGAGCATGCGTCCGGATCATCTCCGGAATCAAACCGCTATCGGCTGTTTCGTGGACCACAAAATGATGGTTGAGAAGGGCGTGCATGCCAGAACGAGGCTCTGCCTGCTTGAGATTGACAATAAGTATTACTGAGTTGTCCATGCGCAACTTCCCTTATTCAACCCTCCAGCTATCGGCAATGATGTGGATATCTTTACTACCGCTCGATCAGCGCACGATTCACGGGATACAGCGTATAAATGCCACCCCCGGCTGATATATAATTTCCCATCTGAAAAAACCGGATTGACCTTTTTACCGGTTGCACTGTCTGGTATTTATACCCCTTGAAAATGGAGAATCAGGATAATGAGACTATTACCGGCCCTTCTGCTGTTACTGCTGCCTTTTGGCCTGCAGGCACAAACCCCCGAGGAACAGGGGCT
>JAUVNM010000104.1 GCA_030599705.1 Gammaproteobacteria bacterium | reverse complement strand
GCTGGTGAAGCCTGCGATGAATGAATCAATATCAACCCAGCCCGGCCCGGTGCGGCCGGTTGTGGATTATCCTCTGCCCGGCAGCATCGGACCCCCGGAGTACCGGCCCGGCGAACGCGCAGCCCTGATCCACGAGATCAGGGAACTGCTGGAGGCCAGGGATGCCGTACTGGTTGCGCACTACTACACCGATGAAGATCTCCAGATGATTGCCGACGCGACCGGCGGCAGCGTCGCCGACTCACTGGAAATGGCACGCTTCGGCCATGCCCACAAGGCCACTACCCTGGTGGTGGCCGGTGTGCGCTTCATGGGGGAGACCGCCAAGATCCTCAACCCGGAAAAGCGCGTCCTGATGCCCACACTGCAGGCCGAGTGCTCTCTCGACCTAGGCTGCCCACCCGCTGAATTTATTCCCTTCTGCGATGCAAACCCGGACCGGACCGTCGTCGTCTATGCAAATACCTGCGCGGCAGTGAAGGCCCGCGCAGACTGGGTCGTTACCTCCAGCATCGCCGTCGATGTCATCAATCACCTGAAAGAACGCGGCGAGAAAATCCTGTGGGCGCCTGACCGGTACCTGGGACATTACGTCCAGCGGGTCAGCGGCGCCGATATGCTGCTGTGGCAGGCAAGCTGCATTGTGCATGAGCGCTTCAAGGCCGGGGCATTACAGAACCTGGCCAGGCAACACCCGGATGCCGCCATCCTGGTACACCCGGAATCACCGGAAGCCGTGATTGAACTGGCCGATGTGGTCGGCTCGACCACCCAGCTCATCAAGGCAGCACAGCAACTCGATAACAGGGAATTCATCGTCGCTACCGACAACGGTATATTCTACAAAATGAAACAGGCCGCCCCTGACAAAAAATTCATGGAGGCCCCGTCTGCAGGTGAAGGCGCCACCTGTGAAAGCTGCGCCCATTGCCCGTGGATGGCAATGAACCATCTCCGCAACCTGGCGGATGTCCTGAGAAACGGCACCAACGAGATTCACGTGCCCCGGGAAATTGGCGAAAAGGCCCTGCAGGCGACACAGCGTATGGTGGATTTCGCGGCCGCCAACTAGTGCACTAGTGTGACGTGATGGGCCGTCCCCTGGTAAATCCTCTTTCCCCGGTGTTGCAATGGGCGAAGGTCGTGGAATAGGTAACGACCATCTCCTCCCTTGCAGACGACAGACAGTCGGCCAGGTGCCAGTCAGTATCAATCCCCATGCTGGCAATCCTGGCATCCCGCATGGATGCATCCCGGGCATAATCGGGTGAGCAAGGCATGCCCAGCAGCAAAGCCAGGGCAACGTGCATCTCGACCGGCACCTGGATATCGCCACTGGCCGTCGACACATGCGCAGTGCGCATTCCCGCGGCGACCTCGATCACATCCAGCATGGTTTCCAGCGCCTCCCGGTGTGTTGTGTCCGGGCTGGATAGCGTCAACTGATAATTGCGAACCTGTTGCCTGGTTTCCTCACCAAAATAAACACCGATCAATACCAGATAGGTATATAGCTGGTAGCCCCAGACCCCGTTATTGACTACTTCACGATAGGCCCCTGCCAGCCCGCCGGTCTGGCCGCAATAACGGTCAAACGGGTCCGATTGACTCACGAGATGAGCAATGGGCAGTATTGCCAGTTCACAAACATCAAGCATAAACAGGGGTCCGCGGAAATCAGGGCTCGGGCACAGCTGATAACATAGCCAATTGCTGATAGGATCGCGCTATCCCGGCGCGCCAACAGCTTGTCCGTTTGCGCCTCTCCGGCAAACCTGCGGAAAGCTGTTCCCAGGAACAAGGCGGAGCGCCAGACATATGGAGAATACTCACTCCGGTTATTCAACCATTGGCAGTGTTGCCGGACTGATCGCCCGGGCCCTGCACACTTACGGCTGCGACCCGGAACCGCTGTTCAGCGAAGCCGGGATCGACATTACAGAGATAGCCCGGCCCGCTGCGCGCTTTCCGGTTTCCCGGATGCAACGCTTGTGGCAGCTGGCAGTCGAGCAGACCGGCGACGCCTGTTTCGGCCTGACTGCCGCTGCACAGTTTCAACCGGCGGTACTCCACGGGCTGGGATTGGCCTGGCTTGCCAGCGATACCCTCAGGGATGCCCTTGCCCGCCTGACCCGCTACTCGCGGCTGATCTCGACGGCGGCTGATATCAGCCTGAAGGACACCGCGGACGGTGTAGACCTGGTGGTGGTGCCACCGGCAGAATGGACGGATTTTGTGTATGCACCACTCGATACCGGCATGGCGGTGTTTCTGCGGATGTGCCGCACCACCGGGGGCAGCGAGATCACGCCGGTTTACGTCAAACTGATACGGCCCGAACCGGACTGTGCCGACCGGTTCAGCAAGGAATTCGGTGCGCCGATCGAGTACGGTGCTGACGCAAATATTCTCTCATTCGACCAGCAGCATGTCGATGCCGCACTGCCGAACGCCAACCCGGAGCTTGCGCGCGTCAATGACCAGACCGTGGAAGACTATCTGGCCAGGTTCGACCGCGAAAGCCTTGCCCTGCAGGTGCGCGCAAAAATAATCGAGCAATTGCCTGACCGAACCCTGAACCAGGGAGCGATTGCCGATTCCCTGCATGTCAGCCTGAGAAGCCTGCAGCGCAGGCTGAAAGACGAGAACACAAACTACAAGGCCTTGCTGGAAACCACGCGCCATGAGCTGGCAGTACACTATATACAGCATTCGGGAAGGAGCATCGGCGAAATCACCTACCTGCTTGGCTTCTCCGAACCCAGTAATTTTGCCCGCGCCTTCAAACGCTGGACCGGAAAATCACCGGCTGATTATCGAGTCAAGGTGTGAACGCTTCGAGCAGCTTCCCGTCTACAGGACTTCCTTGCGCATATGCCATTCCCCTTCGAGCGCTTCAATCGACCCGCGATGCGCATCGATTTCGCCAGCCAGTCCTTTTTCTATCGCCGCACACACCGCCCGCGCCGCCTCGATGCGCTGCAGGAACACATAATCAGCGCCGGCATCATATAAACGCTTGCTCTCCGGGAGCTCAATTGCATTTGCAATGATGATCGCATCGGGGTTTACATGCCGTGCCGCTGCTACAATCTTGCGGTTAGACGTGCCCTTCAGCACATCATCGGGGACGGTACAGACAATTACCCTGGCCTTGTCAACACCGGCATGATGCAGCGTTTCAGTGTTGCTCAGATCCCCGTATCTGACGGTCGCACCCTGGGCGGAAATGCGGGAGTGCAGGGCCACGTTGAAATCCACTACCAGTATCCTCGACATGATGCCCGGATACTTCCGTTCCAGATCATGTAATAGTGAAGAAGCAACCCGGTGGAAGCCGAGTATTGCCACACTGTAGGATTCATCTTCACCGGCCGTCTTGCCTGTTGGTAGCCTGAAGCCGATGCGCTCGAGGAATGCCCCGAGTTTGTCGTGTATGACATCAGCCTGCCGGAACAATGCCGGCGTAAGCAGGGCTGTTATGACAAACGCGAAGATGATGGAGCTGTTGAGTCCGCTGCCTATATGCCCCAGTTTCACACCGAGGAACCCGATCACCAGGCTGAACTCCGATATCTGCGCCAGCCGGGTCGATGTAACCATGGCATTACGACGGTCGAGACCGGAGTAATAAAGTAACGGGAAAAACAGCAGATAGCGGGCCAGCAGGGCCAGGGCAGCCAGCAGGCATGCGAGCATGAGCACCGCGGCGCTCTCCGGCGCCGGTATACTCATGCCGAGACCCACAAAGAAGAGTGTCACGAAGAAGTCCCTTACCACGCCGACCTTGCCAATTATTTCCATGCTATAGGGAAGACTGGCAATGGTTGCGCCGGCAATCAGGGCGCCCATCTCGGCACCGACAGCAAGGTGCAGGTCGATACCGAAAACAGCCAGAGTTATCACGTCGAGATTCATGCCCAGGAAAATGATAATGAAACACCAGGACAACGCAGCCATGAAAATGACCTCGGGCCTCTTTGCAATCCAGCGAAAGCCAATCGGGATTACATATCTCGCAAACAGCACAGCCATCAGACCGAGAGATGCGATGCCAGCGAAGGACAGGAATATCGTACCGACTTCAGGGGCATCGAAGCTGGGTTGAATCGCTATCACGACAATTGCCCAGATATCCTGGAATATCAACAACCCGAGCGATATACGCCCCGCCTGGGTATCGAGCTGAAATGTTTCCTGAAACAGCTTCACCACAAGGAGCGTCGATGAAGCCGCCAGCACAAAGCCTATATACAATGGCGCATGGACCCCGGCAGCAAGCAGTTCTCCACCAATGCCAAACCAGATCAGCAGCCTGGTAACAACAACACCGAAAGCGACGCACAGCGGATATTGCAGCAGTCCGGTCACGATCAGGACCCTGCCGCTGGCAAACAACTTGCGCACATCGATCTCGAGACCAATGAGGAACAGTAAAAATATCAACCCGAGCTCGGCTATTGTCTCTATATTGTCGGGCTCGGTAACCAGGCCGGCACCGATTGGTCCGACCACAACCCCGGCAACCAGGAACGCGGCGATCTCCGGTATCCTGAGCCTGGTAAAGACGATGGCAAGTACACCTGCCAGCACCACGCACAGCCCGATATCCTGCACCAGTGAAGAAAGGCCACCGGCACTGGCAACGGCCGGTGCCGGCAGTATGAACAGCAGTACAGCCAGACCGGCCCGCCTGTGGCACATGGACTCGCGACAAATCACTTGATTCATTTTCGGATATTTACAGTCCCGGGATTTTCCGGCTGTTATTTTCATCATTAGCCGCGGCCTCCGGTAACGGCAGTGAATTGTAAGCCACCCATCACGCTCCCTGCCACCCGTCCACCACCATTTGCTTGCACCGGGAATTCGACCGAAGCATACTGTCCCCCCACAATCCAGCTTTCCGGTACCGACCTGCAATGATCATAACGTTTTACGGGGTGCGTGGCTCGATCCCGTCTCCCGGGAGAAATACCGCAAAATATGGCGGCAACACCTCGTGTGTATACGTTGAACTCTCGAATGGCAATAAGCTGGTCCTGGATGCCGGGACCGGTATCCGGGAGCTGGGAAAGCGGCTGATGACGTCAGACGAGACTATCAATATCCTGCTCTCGCATGGTCACTGGGACCACATACAGGGCTATCCATTCTTTGGCCCGATCTACCAGCCAGGCAGGAAAATCCGTGTTTTTACCAGCAGCGGTAGCGAACATAACAAGCTTTGCTCGCTGTTTAACCAGATCGATGGCGCCAATTTCCCGATAAGTGCTGCAGACCTTCCGTCCAGTTCCGAGTGCATATTTGATGATATAGAAGCAACCTTGTCAGGGGAAAATATCCACATCCGGCGTGCAACCATCAACCACCCGGGCGGGGGTTCTGCGTACCGTATCGAGGATGAGGGTACCTCGTGCGCCTATATCACCGACAACGAACTGGAACCTCCCGGTAAAGTTGCAACCAGCTATGACCAGTGGGTGGAATTCTGCCGGGACGTGGACGTACTGATCCATGACGCCCAGTACCTGGAGTCCGACATGCCGCACAAGCACGGCTGGGGACACTCGCTGGTCAGCCAGGTACGTCAACTGGCTGTCGATGCCGAGGTCGGTTGTCTGGCCATGTTCCACCATGACCCGGACCGCACCGATACCGAAATCAATTTTATTCAACAGGAAAACGGAAACTTCTTTCGAGGCAGGAAGGCACCATCAATCAGCGTGTGTGCCGCAGAGGACATGCAGATCCGGCTGACGGCACGCCAGGGCAGGCAGGCTGCCATTGAAATTAACTAGCCCGCTACCTGGACGTGTCGGGTGCACGCGGTGGAAAATTCTCGAGAATCCCGGTTACAGCTGCATTGATATTCCGCGTGGTTTCTTCCGGTGACTTCGTTGCCCTGATGTAGTCACTGCCGGTCCCGCGCCAGACCAGCTTGTGGTCTGCACCATTCAGTACATCAATAATCAGTGTTCCCTCGTCATATTCGCTGATGATGGTACGCTGCGGACCTCCCCAGCAACAACCATGGCGCCCGTGCCCGTATGTCCCGTAGTAATTATTGATGGTGTCCACGCGCAGCTTCCTGTCGATTGCCCGGAGCCCGCTGACATAAAGTTCCGGCGTGCCGCTATCGATATTGCGATAGCCTTTTGCCTCAAGCCGGGCATCGACCGCAGCAACCACACGGTCGTTTACGAGTGCATTGTTGACCCGAAAATCCGTACCAGCCGGCGCATCATTCGGTAACCAGGCATATGAACTGATATCCCCGAAATCAAAATCCGGGTTATAGTCGACAGTAACCTGCAGCGTGGTGCAGGACACCGCAAGTAATGACAGCACGCACATCACACAGCGAAGTATGTTCATTATCAATCAGGATAGACGGGGAATATGACGGTACCACCGACTCTAGTGCTCTATCAAGGTGATAATTACGGATTCAGCGTCCCTGTGGTGTTTCGCAGCAAGGCGCAGTGCGAAGGCAATGGCCATTCCCT
>JAUVNM010000303.1 GCA_030599705.1 Gammaproteobacteria bacterium | reverse complement strand
CTTCCGGTAACAACCGGCGCAGCACCATGGCTTCGGGGCTCTGCTCACGCACCTTGACCGGTGTCTGGGACAGACGTTCTCGGACCTCCGCCAGGGCCTCACGCGCATCCAGCAGGAAAGGTTCCTCGCCGGAAACCGGCGACTCGAGGCGCATGCAGGTTTTCGGCGGACTGCTGCCCTTGAGGTCGACGTAGAACAGCCCCTCGGGCCTCCCGGACCAGCTGTTCCCGGGTATCACCCGGCAACTGGCCGCATGCTGTTTCAGTACATCATGCACCAGACCCACCTCGCCTTCCGCCAGTCGGAACGGGTCCGACAATGAGAGCAACAGGGCCGTATGATAGGTCGCGGCGGTACTGAGTGGTGGTTCATGCTCGACCCCGGTATCCGCTGCGACTTCAAGCAATCCATTGTGTCGTGCCAGGCGGTACAGCTGGTGCAACTCACTGAACACATTGTCCTGCACCGAGCGATAGAACCGGTAGCAGTCCAGCAGCACATAACCGAGCTGCTCCAGCGCATGATGCACGGCCAGGGAAAATACGCGGCCGGTCATTTGCATACTGGCCGCGGCATAATAGTCCATGACAATAACCTTGTACCCGCCGGCCATCCCCAGCAGCAATTGCTCGACGCCTTTCGTGGCCTGTTCCCGCTGTGTCCTGGACAGTGACAGCTGGCGCAGATGCAGGGGATCTACGGTGACAAACAGCCGCTGTACCGTGTCCCTGTAGACCTGCAGGAGCTCAAAACGCAGACCCGTATCGATCTTTTGTTCATTAAGGGCCTCGAGCCCACTGTGCACCTGGCGCACGGTCTCGACAACATCCATCAGGGGAAGGTTGCTAAGCCTGACCCGCAGCCGCTCGACATCACGCTCCACGGTCGGATCGGCGAAGTCATGCTGCTCGGGTGTTGAAAGATTCAGGGTTTCCATGTCATTTTTTTACCGGCAGCAGGGATACCGGCAGCGCTTACCACTTGCCTGAATCAGTGATCAGCCAGGCGCCATCGGCCTGTGGCTTTCCATAGGACTCGAGCATGCCGGTAATGTCCGGATCAGCCTCCGGTCCCGGCTTCAGCAGCAACTGCATCCGGTACTCGCCCGCGGCCAGTATGGTTAGCTCACCCGACACGGCAATATCACCCCCGGCATTGCTGATCCCGACGCTAATCGTGTCACCGCTACTCTCCATGGTTATCTCCACCTTGCCAAAGGCAAGTGCCGCAGGCGCAACAACAGCTGCCTCTGTCCAGTGCACGGTCCCGGACAATTCAGCGGGAAAACCATCACGCACCTGCAGGGTATCCAGTGTCAATGTGACGCTACCGCTGGTTTCAACAGGCACCGGCAGGTAACGATTTACCAGCGTATCCGGATGCAACTCCCCGGTCAGTTCACGCACCATGAGGTCCGCACCGGGACCGGTACCCAGAAACCCACTGCCGTGAAACAGCGGCCCGCCGGTCGTGAGGTGGTATTCAATGCGCGCCAGCAGCAGTGCCGCCGGCCTGAATGACCAGCTGACCGGACCGAGGTCCTGATCCTGCAGGGTGACCTTGCCTGCCTGGCCTGAAAAGGCGGTGCCGCTGACCAACTGCAGGGTAAGCCCGGTGACCTGCTGCTCAAGGAGATTGACGGCACGCTGTGCCGGGAACATTAGCAGCAGGATCAGCAAGTAGACGCCGGTACCCAGCGCCAGGAAACGCCAGAGTCGTGTCAAGGCCCGGTTGCCCGCAGTGTCAGCCGTGCATTCACCAGTCCGGCCGCATCCGCCCGCTCCAGGGTGATGCTGTCCACCCCGGCAGCGTAGCGGTTGCTCATGACTTCCAGCCAGCCCACGAGCGCATCAAAGGAGGCGCCATCCAGCCACACCCGTACCGCATCGCTGCCCTCCGGCTCGATCCGTTTCAGCGCCGACCCCAGAGTGGCGGTACGTGCTTCCGAGTCGGTCACCGACAGCAGCGAACGCCCCGCCAGACCCTGCCCTGCGGCCGGACCCGTGCCCTTGAGCTGGCGTATGGTAACGGCATTCTGCTGCATCCACTGCACGGTCTCACGCTGCTGGCCGATACTGTCTACCAGCTTGTCATACTTCGAATACAGTGGCTGGATAAAGATGGCATAAACCAGCAGCACCCCGATAACCGCCGCCGCCGCATAGACCAGGAGGCGCTCGCGTGGTTCGAGTCCGGCCAGCCATTCCTTCATGCCGACTTCACCTGGATACGCAGGCGACTTTTAACACGCTTGCCGGCCTCGGTGGTAGCGGACTGGATTTCAACTGTCAGGCCGTTGCCGGTCAGGGTCTGTTTCAGCTTGTCCAGTACCTGGAGACTGGGGGCAGTCAGGTCGACATCCAGCCGCCCGGCGCGGTAACTCGCCCCGGAAAGTTCAATCTCACTGGCATTCCGCAGAATGTCGCCGGAACGCGCAAGCAGCAGCAGGAACCGGTCCCCGGCGCCCTGCCTGCGTTGCAGTTTCTCCAGCTGCTGCTGCATTTGCACGCGCGGATTAACGACCCGCTTCGCTGCCGGGAATGCCTGCCGGTAGATAGCCTCGATCTGCGCCGCAAGACGCTCCTGTTCCTTGCTCAAACGGTAATAATCAACTCCCATCACCACGTTGCTCAACAGCAACCCGCCAACCAGAAATGCGGCCGTGGCACGCCATGGCCGCCACAGGCGTCCCCATTCCTGGGTGCGGCTGTAGCTGCCCTGTAACAGGTCAATCGCGCTGCTATTGAGGCCCTGCGCCAGGACCGGGAGTACATCACCGTTATAACTCTCAACCTCGACCTGGCCAACGGCAAGTTCAGGAGGCATGCTGCCGGCCGCGGTATACACGCGCACCACGGCGTTCGTGCCGGTCTCCTCTTCGTCAGGCAGGCTCGCACTGATGAACACGTCGAGGTTGTCCACGTCAACGGCATAGCCACTGCTGGCGCCGGTCCGCACCAGTGCCAGCCCGCCATCGATGACGGCACAGGCCGCTGCGTCCGCACACGGGACCGCCAGAGTGTCGGGAATCATGCGGGTGACTTCCAGACGGGCGTCCCTGAATGCCTCGGTATAGGCATTCATACAGCGCATGGCAATAATCGCCACCGGGTAAT
>JAUVNM010000146.1 GCA_030599705.1 Gammaproteobacteria bacterium | reverse complement strand
GTGATCGATTTCACCCACTGGGATCTGCGTGACAGTGATATACAGGTGGCATTCCAGCCGAACAACCGCGCGCATGAAGTATGTGTCGACAAGATCCAGATTGAGCAGGTACTCATCAACCTGGTAAGAAACAGCATTGAGGCGATCAAGGATGCGGGTATTTCCGGCGGGCAGGTGGACATTGCGACCCGCCTGACAGCAGATGGCTCGGTCGAGGTAACTGTTGCCGATAACGGTCCCGGGATCGATCCGTCAATGTCAGACTCGCTGTTTGAGCCCTACCAGACAAGCAAGGAGACCGGTATGGGTATGGGACTGTCTATCAGCCGCTCGATCATCGAGGCCCATAATGGCAAGTTGTGGACTGATGCGCAGCGGCAGAAGGGTGCGCTGTTTTGCATGCACCTGCCGGGGTGTGAATAACGCCATGCAAGAAAACAGGAAGGTTTTTCTGGTGGATGATGACGCGGCAGTATGCCATGCGCTGTCGGGATTTCTCGAAGCCTCCGGGTATGGCGTGAAGACGTTCCCCTCTGCCGAGGCCTTCCTGGAGGATGCCGGAAGCGCGGTGGACGGTATCATGCTGCTGGATCAGCGCATGACCGGGATGTCCGGCCTGGAATTGCAGGCTGAGCTCACCAGCCGTGGTATAGACCTGCCGATTATTTTCATTACCGGGCACGGAAATGTGCGGATGTCCGTGAAGGCCATCAAGGCCGGTGCGATAAACTTTCTTGAAAAGCCGTTCGGCAATGAAGACCTGCTCGCGATCATCAATGAGGCATTTTCAGGTGCCGACCACAGCAGAAAGCATCGCAGCCAGATCGCCGCATTAAGAAAACGTCATGCCAGTCTGACGGCCCGTGAACGGGAAGTCATACAATATGTGGTCGAGGGCATGTCGAACAGAAACCTGGGGGAACTGCTGGGCGTCTGCGACCGAACGATTGAAGTCCATCGTGCCAGGGTCATGAAGAAGATGGGGGCGGAGTCGCTTCCGGATCTGGTCCGGAAATATGCCCTGTGCCAGAAAGGCAGCCTGTAGTGGTCCCATGGAAACGACATAAAAAACGGCAACCAGTTTACGGTTGCCGTTTAGGAGTCACTATGAAAAAAACAACAATTACAATATAGGCTAACCATCATCTCATTACTATTGTGGAATATACCTACAGGCAGGATGCCGGAAGCGACCAGGGAGAAGGTGAGACCGGGAACCGGTCGAGAAGCTGGCCTGGGCCATGTATTCACGGCGCGTCATGGAAGCTAAGGTCGGTTAACCCAATCAGTGCATAAATCTTCCTGTGGGAGCGGCCTCCTGGCCGCGAATCGCGCCGGGGACGGCGCTCCTGCAGGATGTGTCTAAACCTCAGCAGCGGTGAAATCCAGTTTTGTGCTCGAAACTGCTCGCGGGTACGGCTCAGTACTGCGTGCGGTCGGCCACCATGTCGGCGCGCCTGACCGCGGCCTGGAGCGGTCCCAGCTTCCGGATCCAGGGGTTGACGGCCATCAGCGATTCGGGCCTCGAAGCGGCGGCGGCTTTTGCATCCGCGAGGGTCTCGTAGATACCAAGCAGCAGCACGTAGTAGACCGCGCCGTCGGCCTCGACCCGTGCGGCCAGGATGCCGCCAAGCTGATGCTCGTGTTGGAAGGATTCGAGCGCCTCCATGGATGACATGGCGACGATCTGCACGGCATAGAAGTGCGCCGGTAGCTCGCCCAGGGCGCTGGCAGTCGCCGGACGGTAGGCAACCCGTTGCCAGTCAGGGGGCTCTGCTGCTTGCGGGTTTTGCTCGAGGACCGGTGCGGATTGGGGCGCTGGCGCTGGTTGTGGCGGGGGTGCGGGCGCGGCTGTTCGCCCCCCGGTGTTGGTTAACACTGCATTCCCCGGCTCCGTAGCAACCTGCCGCGGTTCCGGCGTCCGCCAGTCCGGCGCATCGAGCGACTGTGCCGTGGCTATTTCGGCTGGCTCCAGTTGAGACAGTTTTTGTAATCGCGCCGGAATCGGGTTCGTCGTCAAGCGGGGATCCTGCGTGCAGTCCCAATCGTCTCTTGCTGCGTTCGCCTGGCAGAACCAGTTACCGCGCTTGTATTCGGTATTTGGTATCGGAGTGTCGGGGTCGGCGTTGCGGTTGCTGCCCGGGGATCCACAGGCTGCAAGGGCCAGGCACGTGGAGATGAGCAGGAGGGTGCGGCCGAAGTCGGGCATGGCTCGCAACTTTGCCTGTACCGGTGTCGGCTGTCAAAGCGACACGATGAAGTTGTCTAATGGCCTGGAGGATGGTTGGCAACCGGGAACTACCGGTTGTTATTTAAAATGGTCGGGCAGAGAGGATTTGAACCTCCGACCCCTTCGTCCCGAACGAAGTGCGCTACCAGGCTGCGCTACTGCCCGTTAATATTTGCGGCTGACTGAAAACTCCGCGAGGCTGTACAGCGCTTCCTTGTACGAGGATTCCGGTAATGGCTCAAGTGCGGCGATGGCCAGATCGGCTTCCCGCTGTGCAGCCTTGGCAGTGTACGGGATGCCTCCGGTCGATTCAATGGTCGCGCACACGGCCGACATGTTTTCATGCCCGCCGTTTTCAATGGCCTTGCGGATCATGCGGGCCTGCTCCGGTGTACCCTGGCACATGGCATGAATCAGGGGCAGGGTCGGGTTGCCCTCGGCCAGGTCATCGCCAAGATTCTTGCCGGTATCCTCCGGGGAGGCACTGTAATCCAGTACATCGTCAATCAACTGAAACGCGATACCGAGATGCATGCCGTAGCTTGCCAGGGCATTTTCAACCGACTCGGGCTGGTTCCCGAGTACCGCACCTATTTGCGCAGCCGCCTCAAACAGCTTGGCCGTTTTGCGTTTTACCACTTCCAGATAACGTGCCTCGCCGGTATCGGCATCATGACAGTTGAGCAGCTGCAGGACCTCGCCCTCGGCAATGGTATTGGTGGTATGCGAGAGGATTTCCATAATCCTCATGTCATTGGCATCCACCATCATTTCAAAGGCCCGGGAGTAGAGGAAATCCCCGACCAGAACCGCGGCTTCATTGCCCCACACGGCATTCGCGGTCATGTTGCCGCGCCGCAGCTGCGAGGTATCGACGACGTCGTCGTGCAACAGGGTGGCGGTATGGATAAATTCGATGACGGCGGCCAGGTTGATGTGCTGGTTGCCCTGGACATTGCAGGCACGTGCCGCCAGCAGGACCAGCAGCGGCCGCAGCCGTTTGCCGCCACTATTGATGATATAGGCGGACAACTGGTTGATCAGGGCCACGTCGCTGGCAAGGCGCTCCCGGATGAGCGCGTCAACCGCAGTGAAATCATCCGAGACGAGTGCTTGGAGCGCCCCGACATTCATTATAACTACTTGATTATTATATACTTTTTGCATAATATGCGGGGGTTGGGCAGAATATCCTGACAACTGTGCCGGGAGTTTGAAAGGGTGGCTAGTCTATACGATGTTAATGCCCCGGTACCAGACGGGATTTGATTGACCTTGAAGGGCTCCGTCATTAGAATAAGCGACCTTTTTCTGAATACAGATGATGCACTTGGAGTCTTGGTATGTATGCGGTAATCAAAACCGGCGGCAAGCAGTACCGGGTTTCCCAGGGGGACACCCTGAAAGTCGAAAAGCTGGATGCCGGTGAAGGTGACAGCGTCGAATTCGACCAGGTACTGATGGTCGGTGAAGGTGAAGAGGTCAAGATCGGCACACCCTATGTCGAGGGTAGCCGGGTAAGTGCCCTGGTCAAGGCCCAGGGGCGCGGCTCCAAGGTCGAAATCATCAAGTTCCGCCGCCGCAAACACCACATGAAGCGGATGGGACACCGGCAGGACTACACGGAAGTGGAGATCACCGGTATTTCGTGATCGTTCACATCCAGAGAGGAACCAGGCATGGCACATAAAAAAGCTGGCGGCAGTACCCGAAACGGCCGCGATTCAGAATCAAAACGACTCGGCGTCAAGCGCTATGGCGGCGAAGCCGTACTGGCCGGCAATATCCTTGTCAGGCAGCGGGGCACACATTTTCATCCCGGCAGAAACGTGGGATGCGGCAAGGACCACACCCTGTTTGCCAGGGCCGAAGGTACGGTGCAGTTCGTACAGCGCGGTGCGAAGAAACGCAAGTTCGTCGACGTCATCGCCGGCTGAAGCGGCAGACAGCAGGAAACCGGAAGCCCCGCCATTGAGCGGGGCTTTTTGTTGTTGGAACTACTCTTGCCGCCAGGGCGCCCTGGCGGTGAAAAAGTGTTTATGAAATAAAGCATACTCGCGTAATTGCCATGAAGTTTATTGACGAAGCGACAATCGATGTGATCGCCGGTGATGGCGGCAATGGCTGTGTGAGCTTTCGGCGCGAGAAATTCATCCCGCTCGGCGGGCCGGATGGCGGTGACGGGGGAGATGGCGGCAGTGTCTGGCTGGTGGCGGACAGCAATATCAATACCCTCGTGGATTTCCGGCATAACCGGAAATTCCCCGCGCAGCGTGGCGACAACGGCAAGGGCAGGAACTGTACCGGCAAGTCGGGCGGCGATCTCGTGGTTGCCGTGCCGGTGGGCACCATTGTGCATGAAGCGGATACCGGGGAACTGATCGGCGACCTGGTACGTGACGGGCAACGGCTGCAGGTGGCGCGCGGCGGGTTTCACGGTCTCGGTAATGCGCGCTTCAAGAGTTCCACCAACCGCGCACCGCGGCAGTCGAAGCCCGGTACCCCCGGCGAGCGCCGGCGCCTGCACCTGGAGCTTAAATTGCTCGCCGATGTCGGCCTGCTTGGACTGCCGAATGCAGGCAAATCGACACTGATTCGCGCCGTTTCCTCGGCACGCCCGAAGGTGGCGGACTACCCGTTTACCACGCTCTATCCGAACCTGGGGGTGGTCAGCGTCTCCGCGCACCGCAGTTTTGTGATGGCGGATGTTCCCGGGCTGATCGAAGGGGCCGCGGACGGGACCGGCCTGGGGATACAGTTTCTGAAACACCTGGCGCGTACCCGGCTGTTACTGCACCTGGTGGATACCGGGCCAGCGGGTGATCCGGTCGCTGATGTCGCAACCATCTTCGCTGAACTTGAAAAATTCAGTCCGGAACTCGCACAGCGGGAACGCTGGCTGGTGCTCAACAAGACCGACCTGCTACCGGCGGCTGAAAGCCGGGAACATTGCCGGGAAATTATTAGGGCGCTGGGCTGGACCGGCCCGGTGTTCGAGATATCAGCCCTGAGCCATGCAGGGACCCGGGAACTGGCCAGCGCGATTATGACGGTTCTCGAGGCAGGCAGGGAAGCAGAGGGATGACCTGTACGGCTGCCGGCATGTTTCAATGTTTGGCGGAATGAATTCCGCCCTACAGTACAGTAGGGC
>JAUVNM010000279.1 GCA_030599705.1 Gammaproteobacteria bacterium | reverse complement strand
CGCCGATACCCGGGTCTATGGTGGCCAGGTTGCCGAACTGCACCAGCGCGACCATGAGTGCGACCACGAATATATCGACCATCGACCAGCGGCCGACCACTTCGGTCACCCGATAGAGTTTCGTACGCTGCTGTTTTCGTAGCGGTGATTTGCGCTGTACCGATAGTAACAAATAGGTCAGAGCGGTCATCTTGAGCAACGGTACCAGTACGCTGGCGATAAAGATAATCAGTGCCAGCGGCCAGTCGCCGTGTACCAGAAAATAAATGACGCCACTCATAATGGTGTCGGACTGGGTGTTGCCCAGTGAGGTGACTACCATGACCGGAAAGATGTTGGCCGGCAGGTACATGGCCATCGCCGAGATCAACAGCGCCCAGGTCATATTGACACTGTCGGGTGTGCGCATATGTACAGGGGAGGAGCAGCGCGGGCAATGGGCATGGCCGTGTGCCGGAACCCGCTGCAGCAGGCCGCAGGTGTGACACCCGGTCATACCGGCATCTCTAGCGCGCATGCTGCTCCCTTCCGGGGATACCCAGGCGTTGCCACAGCAGTTCCGGTTCAAAGTTTGCCGTAGCCGCAGCAGAAACCAGGATCAGTGCCACGAAGGCGTACAGTGAGGGGCCCAGGTGCAAGGTTGCCATGCCGGCAAGTTTCACGAAGGACACCAGTACCCCCAGCATGAAGACGTCCAGCATACCCCAGGGTCCAAGGTGGCTGACCCAGGACAGGGCAGGACGGACCGCGGGCAGCTGTCTGTTGAACCTGACCGCAAGCAGCGCATACAGACAGCTGATGATCAGGAATGCGGGCCCCAGAATACTGGTAATCAGCACCACCACGGCGAGTTCGCCCATGCCGGCCTGGTACAGCCCGACCGAGGCGCCCAGTATGGTCGTCATTTCCGTGCGCCCCGAGATATCCAGTGTCAGGAACGGAAAGGCATTCGCCAGCACCAGTAACATCAGCGCCGTGGTATACAGGGCAATCGGCCGGTCCAGCCCGCCACTGGGGTTGCGTAACAGGACACTCCCGCAGCAATTGCAGCGGGCTGCACATCCCGGTGCCAAGGCGGGGATCCGTTGCAGGCTGTCGCACTCATGGCAGGCCATGAGTTCAGCTGTGGTGTTGCTGTCCTGCCCCGGCTGATGCACGATTTACGGGACGCGCAGCTAGACTAGTTTTCCCACCGGATACTGGTCACCTGGCCAGCCTTGAAATGCACCAGCACGGTTTTGCCGGAGCGCTCGTACACCCAGGTGTCGCCCTCGCGGTATTTCGGTTCACCGCACTTCTTGAGAATTTCATACTTCGTGGTCGGGGAACGGGAACTGCCCGTGAAGCGGTAACTGCCGCAGCTCAGGGAGCCGGCGTACACCGGTTCCAGAGCCAGTAATCCAGTTGCAAAAATGGCTGCCAGTAAAAGGGTAACGTGTTTCATGTTTCTGTCCTCTTGGTTCTGTCTGTCCATGTCCTGCGGGGCTAGTTGCCGGCCGCGAGCTTGTAGGTCAGCTTGGGAAGGATCGCGAGCCCCGCTGTAGACCTGACCACGCTGCCGCTGCTCATGCCGGCGGCCACGCTGCTGATCACGGAACGGATGGTGAGTTCACTCGATCCGGTCACGCCCTCGAACTTGCCGGTGCCGCCAGTCAGCGTAAATTTCCCCTTGCAGGCACCAAGCTCGCCTTCACAGGTCCACTCGGCAAAGACCGTGTCTTCGCCGGAGACGGCGATGTTGCAGTAACCGCTGGCCTCGGTTTTTTTCGACTTTATATTGATATGCTGGTTAGCAGGGCAGCTTGCAAAGGCGGCATCCAGCTCGCCTTTCGCGGTTTCGGCATACATGATGCCTTCGAATTCGCCCATGAACAGCATCCGGTCGGTGCTGATTGAATGGATGGTCCCTTCGCCGCTCCAGGTCATGATGACCTTGATGGATTTCCCGGCCGCGAGTGCCGGGCCGCTGACGACTGCCACGAGTAAACCCGTCAGCAGACTGAGCCGTAACCTGTTCGATTTCATGCGTTCTCTCCCTTCTGTGTGATTAAAATCCCGTCGTTTGCCTGCCATGCCTGACGCCCTGCCCGGTGAACGACAGAAATGTCATGCCTGAGCTAGTATTACAGCAATACCTGCCTGATTTCCAGTCGGTATTTCCCGGATTCGATGACTCCCAGTCGGTATGCGCACGAACCTGTATGACGCCATCATGAAGGTCGATGCGGTCTCGCTATAGCCAGTGGACGTCCGCTGGCACTGCTGAGTGAGGCTGTCATCGCTGCGAGCCTCGCCGGAGACAGCCTGGTGATCTCTATCCGAGTCGTCCATTTATACCCGGTACTGTCTTGATCGACATCAAGGTTTCGCCACTATCGAAGCATTAGGATGGTACTGCTATGAAGTATGACTGTGCCTGGATACCTGTCTCGTGAACTGCTTCCGGATTCTGCGGGTCGTCCTGTCTGTCCTGGTTGTGATGGCCGCGAGTGTCGCTGCTGCGGCGGAACCCTGTAAACCCTTCGAAGGTGGTCGCGTCGAAGAGAGGTTGCTGCAGGTCATGCGCGCTGCAGCCGCGCAAGGGCGCCTGTACCGGGTTTCCCCCGGTAAATCAAAAGTGGGGTTCTGTGTGCGGCATTTTCCGTTTCGGGAATTTCGCGGCGAATTTACCAATATTGTCGGTGGTCTTGCCATGCCGCCCGACCAGGACCAGCATGGGCAGGCCTTGCTGCTGATCCATACCTCCAGCATGGAGGCGAGCAATTCCGAGTTGATGCCGCTGGTGATAGGGCATGAGTTCATGGATACGGAAAACTATCCGGACATATTGTTTGTGGGCCGGGCCTTTCAGTGGCTGAACCAGCAGCAGGGTTATATTTACGGGGACTTGACCCTGCGCGGCAAGACCCAGCCAGTGGTATTCAATATCAGTATAGATGTGCTCGAAGCCGGGGAGGGGGAGCGTCCCGAACGAATCCGCCTGAAAGGGAAGAGTGAGGTCAACCGGGTAAATTTCGACATGCACAGCTACCGGTTTGTTGTCAGTGAGAGGGTCCGGCTGTGCCTGTCGATCGAACTGGTGCCGTGGTAATCATGACGCCCAATGTCATTCCCGCGAAGGCGGGAATCCATGAACACGGGGAAATGAATTTTTCCCTGCCATTCAGTAGATACAGTCACTGCTGTCCCGTTAACTCCCTCTCCCACAGGGAGAGGGTTGGGGAGAGCGAAGCGAGGGGCCGGGGATAAAATAAGATAACTGCTTGATTTTATATCCCCTCATCCTGGCCTTCTCCCGGAGGGAGAAGGAATT
>JAUVNM010000290.1 GCA_030599705.1 Gammaproteobacteria bacterium | reverse complement strand
TTGATGAAGCCCTCGATAAAGTAATGCGCATCATCGAGCAGAAAGCGATAGCGCGAAGCCGGTGGGATCGGCTCGTATACCTTGAAGGGATTGGCGGCAAGTTCCGGTGCATAGCCCGGCAGCGCCGCGACGACATAGTCCGGTTCGAGGAACAGTTCCCGGTAACGGGCAAGGCGTGCGTCCGAGACTGCGTAGACCACGTGGGTCTTGGCGACGATGCTGGACGGGTAGCGTTGTATCCGGTAGTAGAACGGACCGGGACCCGGATCATTGTAGGGGCGCAGTGTGGCAATCTCGTCGATCGGTTGGCCCGGCGGTGTGCGCGAGCGCAGCAGGCGGTAGAATTCCCGGTCGGAGGTACCGTCAAAATGCAGGTGACCAATGAACAGGTGTTCATAGATATAACGGCTTACCAGTTGCCGTTTCAGGGAAGCTTCATTCAGAAAGGTTTCCCAGCGCTTTATCTGCGGCTGTGCCGCGGCAGAGGGTGCGGCGGGCCCGGGGTGCGGCGCGCCCTGCGCCAGCCACTGCACCAGGATCCGGTACTCATCATTTTCAAGGTTGGGCATGGCATAGGGCATGCCCCACAAGGGATGCTGGCGGGCATAGTCTCCAAACTCGTCCCGTGTCGCACAGACCTGCTTGCGGTCCAGTCCCAGATCGAAACTGTCCGGCAGCATCCCGGCGCGGGGCTGCGGGTGCAGCTGCTTGAGACGCAGCATCCGGTACATGACCGAGTTCTGCAAGTTGCTTTCCGGGTCCTGTTTGCCTTCATTCAGAACCGTATGAAACCCTTTCGTGCGCCACTCGGCCGGGGTGTGTGCGTCGATGAACAGGCGCGTGGGCTCGGCCGCCTTGATACGTTCACCATCATAGACTTTTTGCTTGTTGGCGCCGCGGGCCAGGCCTTCCCATGAAGACAGTTTCAACTGGCAGGGTGCATCGTAACAGCCGTGACAGACGACGCAGCGCTGTTCCAGTACCGGCCTGACTGTTTGATCAAAGGAAAGCGGTTCCGCAGGCAATGTCAGCAACAGGTTGTAATCGACCGTTGCCTGGTCGAGGGTGAGCGGGGGAGGTTTTTGCTGCGTGCAGGAGGTACTGATGAGAATAACAAGCATCACCAGCAGGACGGCGCGGCCCTGTGCCAGTGACCCGGAATACATCATCAGTCTTCCCGCTGGCGACAGGTGGAGGTGATGGTGTGCTCCAGCAACAGCCTGACCCTTGCCATGGAATCTTCCAGCGTCGCCTCGATCTCGCTCATCTCTATGGCCCCGTCACTGCGGCCCGCGGCCCTGTTTGCGCATACTGCGCAGGCGGCGTAACAGAGGTCGAGTTCCTTCGCGAGTACGGCTTCCGGCATCCCGGACATGCCCACCATATCACAGCCGTCGCGTTCCATACGGTCGATCTCCGCGGCCGATTCGAGACGCGGTCCCTGCGTTGCCCCGTACGTGCCACCCTGGATGATATCGATGCCGGCACTGGCCGCACCCGCGGCGAGCGCGCAACGCATCTCTTCGCAGTAAGGCCGGGTAAAGTCGATATGTGTCACCTGGGTGAGGTCTTTCTCGAAGAAGGTATGGTGCCGTGACCAGGTGTAATCGATGACCTGGTCCGGTATCACCAGGCTGCGCGGGGCGATATCACTGCGAATGCCGCCAACGGCGCATATCGAGATGACGCGGGTAATGCCGGCGTGTTTCAGCGCCCACAGATTGGCGCGGTAGTTGACCATGTGTGGCGGAATGGTGTGGCCGTAGCCATGGCGCGCGAGGAACACCACCTCGTTGCCGCACAGGTTGCCATAGGTCAGGGCGCCGGAGGGTTCACCGTACGGGGTATGCATCACCTCGCGCCGGATAATGTCCATGTTATGCAGCGAAGTCAGTCCGGTCCCACCGAGAATTGCCAGCTCAGCCATGAATATTCCCTGTTTCCGCTCGTGATGTTGTGAATTATTGCTGTAGGAGCGGCCTTGGCCGCGAACAGATCGAATAACCGGATATTACCTGTTCGCGGGCAAGCCCGCTCCTACGATGAATTACGCCTCATTCCCACCCACTGCATAAATCCCGTCCAGGTTCCGAAACCAGCCCTTGTAATCCATACCAAAACCGAACACGTAGCGGTCATCCACCTCGAGGCCGATGCAGTCCGCCTGCAGCGCCAACCCGCGGTCATGGTGTTTCCGTACCAGCACGGCGGAATAGCCCCGCTCGGCGCCCGCCTCGCGGCAGTGATCCAGCACGGCATCCAGAGTATGCCCTTCATCGAGAATGTCATCGATGACAAGGACTGTACGCCTGGCCAGTGAAATGCGGGGCTTGCTCAGCCAGACGAGTTGGTCGCCGCCCGTGGTGTTGCCGTGGTAACGCGTCACATGCAGGTGGTCGATCTCGAGCGGAAAATCGAGCCGCGTCAGCAAGTGTCCTGCCGGTATGATGGCACCGGTAAGGTTGCACAGGACGACCGGCAGGCTGTCGTCCAGTTCGGCGGTGATTGCCGCTGCCATGCGGTCCAGTGCGGCAGCAATCGCGTCCGGCCCGAACACCAACTCGGCCCCCTTCCGGACAGCTTCCAGGTCTGCTGGCAGCATGGGCGGGTTCAGTTGCCTGCGGCCAGCGGACTGACCGTGGCCGGGCCCCCGGTAAGCTGCACAGGGTCCGGTACATGGAGTGTCGATGTCGGAAAGGCGATCTCCGCGCCATGATCTGTGATGATATTGCTGATCTTCAACAGCACATCCTGCTTGATCTCGTGGAAGCGCATCCAGTTGGTGGTATGAGTAAAGGTGTAAATGAAAAAATCCACGGACGACGGCGCGAAACTGTTGAAATTCACCATCAGCGTCTGGCTGGTGTCGATCTCCTCATGTTGCTGCAGCATGGCCTTTACCGCGTCACAGATGGGCTGCATCTTGTCGATGTCGTCATAACGAATCCCGATGGTTTCATTGATGCGTCGATGAGACATGCGCGACGGGTTGACCACGGCGATGTTCGAGAAGATGCCGTTCGGGATATAGATCGGACGCTTGTCGAAGGTGCGGATGCGCGTCAGGCGCCAGCCGATGTATTCCACCGTACCCTCGATTTCCCGGTCGGGTGACCTGATCCAGTCACCGTCGGCGAACGGCCGGTCGAGGTAGATCATCAGGCCACCGAAGAAATTGGCCAGCAGGTCCTTGGCGGCGAAGCCGATGGCGATACCGCCGATGCCGCCGAAGGCGAGTACCCCGGAAATACT
>JAUVNM010000118.1 GCA_030599705.1 Gammaproteobacteria bacterium | reverse complement strand
GTCGGTGTTGCCATCGGGGTACTCCCGGTCAAATACCAGGCTCATGTTCAGTTCAGCCGCCCTGGCGCGGACCCCGGTGGCCACGGCACGCGGGAAGTCGTTATCGGCATAGGCCAGTGCAATGCGCGACAGTCCGGCCTCGTGGGCCGATTCAATCAGGCCATTCATATAACTCTCAGCCGGGGCGTCTACCTGGAAGATATTCTTGTACCCACGCGACCAGATCTCGCTGGCCGCGGCACTGCCCGAGACCAGGGGGAAATTGTGGCGTTCCGCCACGCTGCTGGCTTCAATCGTGACGTCCGAGGAATACGGACCAATCAGCAGGTCTACCTTGTCCTCGCTGATCAGGCGTTCATACAGGCTGGCGCTCGTGGCAGGATCGGACTTGTCATCGTAGGTGACGATTTCTACCGGCCGGCCCAGCAGCGCACCACGGCCATTGACGTCATGCGCCCACATATGGAGGCCCTGCATCATATTCTTTCCCGGCACGGCATAGTGGCCGGAAAGCGATGCGGTTATACCGATCCGGATCGGGTCCGCACCAAGCGCGCCAGGCGCTGTTACCGTTGACAGGATTGCCAGTATGGCAGCCAGAAAGGCCCGGATTCCCGTAAATTTCCCTTTGGTATGGTTCATGGTATGTACTATCTCTCGACGTCCAGTTGGCGCTTCGTGGTATACAGCAGGCGCACCCACTCGTACTCAAACGGCGACCCGGTCTCGTAGTAACGGAAGGCGACATGGGCACGGAGATCGATGACGCGGAGGATGTCCCAGGTCCATTCCTGCCAGGTTTCCAGGTCCAGTGCCGCATTGCGTATTTCTTTGATGACGATGGCGTCAACCAGGGTCCCGGTACCGTCACGCAGGCTCGACGGCCCGAGTACCGGCAGTACCAGGTACGGCCCCGGTCCGACGCCCCAACGGCCCAGGGTCTGTCCGAAGTCCTCGTCACTGCGCGGTACCTCGTGGGCCACATTGATAAAACCCAGGATCCCGATGGTCGAGTTAACGACCAGGCGTACTGTCGTGTTCGCCGTTTTCTCCGCGCTGAGCTGCAGGATGCTGTTGATCAGTGTGGTGATGTCCTGGATATTCCGGAAGAAGTTATGGATGCCCTTCTCCATGAAGTCAGGCGTGATGGCCTGGTAGCCAGTGACGACCGGCAGGAACACGTATTTGTCGAACCGGTAGTTGAAGCGGTACATGCTGCGGTTGAAGCCTTCCCAGGGGTCGGAGATCTCGTCAGCAGATGTAGTTGCCCCTTTAATCAGTACCCGGTCAGCAGAGAAGCGGGGCTCCAGTGGTTCCTCACCCTCCGGCAGGACCGGCGCCGTGCTGCAGGCGCCCAGTGAGAGGATGGCCAGCAGGACCAGCGCATGCGGTAGAAACTTTTTGAGGGTTATGTTCATGAGGCGCTGTCCTTACTGCGTGAAGACCCTGACCATGTGGTCCACGTTGTCGCGATATTCCATATTCCCCAAATGGCCGCCTCGTGGATAAACTTTTGCACGATCGCCGAAAACACGTGGGAAGAAATCGATCTCACCCGGCGCCAGGATGATGTCATCCTGGTTGTGCATCACTTCTATTTTCGGGCTGTTTTTCAGGTAATCCTCTATTTCAGTCAGGCTCATCGCATCAACCAGTTCCCGTCGCGTGATCCCTGGCTGCAGTTTTTTCTCGTGGGTGTAGAAGTAGGTGTGAAAGAAGTCGGTAAAACCGAGCCGGTGGGCTACTATTTGCAGATCACCGGGCGAGGTGTTTTTTGTGAAGGTCATATTGGCCGGCTTGATGTAACCGGCATTGGTCATCAGGTCCGAGGTAAAGGTCATGTTGGCGGAAGAAATCCGGAAGGAGACGCCGATGAGTGCGGCCAGTTCCTCGTCGTCCGGATTAACTGCCTCGAAGGCCTTGTAGAGAAACTCGTCATTTAGGCTGACGCTGTCCGCGCGCGTGTAGACCTTGCCAATCTGTTCCACCAGGCGGTTATAAAAGCGGTCAAAATTATCAACCCCGCCCGGAATGTTTTCCAGCATGCGGTCCAGCAGTGATATGGAATTGTAGAGACTGACCGGTGGATTGATCAGCAGCGCCTTTTTGAAATTGAATACCTGTCGTTCTTCATCGAGCAGGGTTACAAACGCAGTATTCAGGCCGCCGAGACTGTAACCGGTAACAAAAAAGTCAGTCACCTCGATCCTGTCCTGCAACTTGTCCCAGATGCGTTCCATCACCCGGTAGATATCTTCCGCATCCCTGTATACATGTCCGGGCACTCCGGTTTTGGAGGCGGCTACGACGAAATTCATATAGGTGGGCGATGAAATAGAGACCACGTGGAAACCGGCCTGGTAAAAGGCGCGGGCCATGTTGTTGTTTTTCCCGCCATCATAGGAAACACCGGTGCCGGCGATCAGGAAGATCAGTGGTGCGGGGTCTTTCTGCAATGCGTAGAAGTAGCGCAGATCCTTGTCGAACCAGAGTGGCTCCGGTACTTCGCGATCTTCAAAGATCGTGATGCGGCGTTTCTTTTTCGGGATCGTATCCGGCAGGTCGGCCTTGAACTGTTCGGGTGTTCCGATAACCGTCGCCTGCCACCTGTCTGTGATCGGATACCCGTAGGGTTCGGTGGCCGCCCAGCCGGTGGTCATCCAGGCGACGGCAAGCAGTAAACTCAGGCCTTGCTTCATGGTTTATTCCTGATGGGTTGTCTGCATCGGCCCGCTACTGACCGACCATATTACAAGGGACGTGAGTATAACAGTTTGTTTTTAAGGCGCAAACGAATGCGGGCAGCTCGCGGGGCAGACACAAGCACCTGCCCCGCGGCTGGTCTGTGGATTATTCGCCCGTGGTCGAAACAACGGCCTTGCCGAACCAGCGGGTCCCGAGTTCGTCCAGTGCACCCACGCCTTCGATGCGTTTCAGGAAGTTTTCGGTCCAGTTGATATACAGCGAGTCGCCTGCGGGCAGGGCAATACCGATCGGTTCATAGCTCAGCAATGAAAACAGTGAAACAAAGCCGGCATCCGGGTGGCGCTGCAGCATGGCAAGGCAAATGGGGTAATCGGTCAGCAGACCGCCGGTCTTGCCATCGTTGATCAGACTGATTGCAACCTCATGGTCATCGACCAGTGTCAGCGTCACCTTGGGCAGCAGGACCTTGACAAACTCGGCACTGGTCGAGCCTTTCATCGCTGCCAGGCGGATATCCGGTGAGTTCAGATTCTCGGCTTCTTCAACCTTGGCAACGCCCTCCTCCTTCGTGATGACGCACTTGCCGGATGACATATACGGGCCGACAAAGGCAACGCGCATGTTGCGCTCCGGGTTCATGGTCATGTTGGAAATGACCACGTCAACCTCACCGTTCTCCAGTGCGGGCAGTAGTTTGCTGAACGGCAGGGTCTTGATTTTCAGATCGACGCCCATCCCGCTCGCCATGAGGCTGGCCATATCGATATCAAAACCGAAAACCTTGCCTTTCTTGCTGGTGCCGGTCATGGGGGCCATGTTTGCGGATGTGCCCAGTACCAGTTCCCCGCTTTGCTTGATGCTTGCGAGGGTAGATGCTCCTGACAGTGCGACCGGGGAGGTGATCAGACCTGCTGCGAGCAGCAGCAACATGAAAAACGGGGTGGATATTTTTGAAAGATGCATTATTTCGGATTCCTGGTGTTGTTGGTTGGGTTAGACGGGTTGTTTATCCGGGCCACTGGCCGGAAGCAGTGCGGACTTTAGCATGCCGGAACCGGCGCCGGCCATGGATTTAGGTATATATTCAGGCTTTTTTACCGTACTTCGAGGTAATGCAGGCTAAACAGCAGGTCTGCGTCAGTCCAGACCCTGCAGGCGGAAAATCCTGCTGCCGTGGCAAGTTCCTGGAACTGTCCCAGCGTGTACTTGTAGGAGTTCTCGGTGTGGATGTGGTCGCCGGCCTCGAGCTCGAAGCGGTGACCATCGACATGAAATGTCTGCCGGCTGTTGCTGACGAGATGCATCTCTATGCGGTTTTCTTCGTTATTGTAAAATGCGCGATGATCGAATGCGTCGATATCCAGATCGGCATCCAGTTCACGGTTGATTCTGTGCAGCAGGTTAATGTTGAAGGCAGCCGTTATGCCGTTTGCATCGTTGTATGCGGCATGCAGTCGCTGCGTGTTTTTTTGCAGGTCAACGCCGATCAACAGCGCGCCGCCATCACCCGCGATCCTTGCCAGATTAGCCAGGAATATGCGGGCCTCTTCCGGGTCAAAATTGCCGATGCTGGACCCCGGGTAAAACAGTAAACGTTTTGTATCCGCTGGTATGGATGGCAGCTCAAGGGTGTCGGTAATGTCCGTACACACCGGGCACACACTAAGCCATGGATATGATTTTGCGAGTTTGTCTGCCGCTGTCTGCAGGTGCTTGCGGGAGATATCAATCGGGATGTAGGTGTCCGGATGCAGGGTATCCAGCAACAACCTGACTTTCTCGCAGTTGCCGCTACCCGGTTCGATCAGGAAGCAACCCGAACCCGTCAACCCGGCGATGTCACCGGCATGTCTTTCAAGCAGCGCCATTTCCGTGCGCGTCGGGTAATATTCGGGTTGCTCGCAGATCGCCTCGAACAGGCGTGAACCTTCCTCGTCGTAGAAATACTTTGGCGGGATACTGCGCGGTGTGTTACTGAGGCCCTGAATGACATCCTGGTAAAAACCGGTGTCCGCCAGGTATACAGGCCGTGTCGTTGCTGCTGCTTCTGTCACGCTGATTAATTCTCAAACGCTTTTCCGATCTTTATCCTGGAAAGATCTGGCTCGAGTGACGCACATCAGACCGGTGATCGCAGTGAAGGTTACTGCGCTGATTCCACGGCACGGACTCTCCTTCTGTCCGGCAAGTAACGCCGGTCGAGAACGATGAGATCACCATTGCTGTCTCTGAACGGCATCTTGGGCATCTGCTCGCACTGGCGCCGGTCGGCTGTACGGGTTCTGCGTTCCTTCATAGTCACCACCTGTGATAACACGTCGTGGCCGTAGAGGCTGGATTCAGGCCGATTGTTATTTTTTACCATTTTATAAATATGTTACTAAAGCTGTCAAAGCGCCAAGCGCCATTTTCAAATAGAATTTGATTCATATATTGACGTTAACTGCCTGATTTCCACGTAATCCGGCAAGCTGTTGATCAGGATTGCTGGAAAAGCGGTATTTTTCATATAAGTGTAAAAATTACTGACGTAACCGGGCGGTTGGCTTATCCCGTATTCCCGAGTGAGCGGTTTTCCTCTTTAATGCGGTTATAGATCTCCTCCCGGTGCACAGGAAGATCCCGTGGCGCCTTGATTCCAACCCGTACCTGGTTATTTTTTATGCCCAGCACCGTTACGGTGATGTCGTCCCCCAGCATGATCGTCTCGCCTGTCCGCCTGGTTAAAATCAACATAGCTGCTTCTCCTTGCCTTTTGTGAGTCGCCCTGATCGGCGCGCCACCGGTAATCCCGGTGTATGCCTGATAACGCGGTAGATTATGCAAGGAGAATGGCTGCAGGCGCTTATCTCAAAGCGCCAATAAGTTATCACGGCATACCCCGGGTCACAGTGAGTACGGAGGATGGGGTGCTGTCGATAATGGAGGCTGAGAGCGGAATCGAACCGTTGTCCACTGCTTTGCAGGCCGCTTGGCTTGCATACTTTCCAGCCACTTGAAATGTTTTTTTATAGATCCTCACGTTTTGGCGACTTATCTGCTGAATAGTCTAACGTGATCTGATCGTTTTGGTTTGCAAAAGCCATCAACCACACACAGGGGCGCAGGATGCTACCAGAAGACCCGACATGGGATGACATCAAAGAAAGAGGTGGAAGCAACACTCTCAGCACCCCCTCCCCCTTCGGACAGAAAACCGCGCGGTCCTAGAATACTGACCGGAGAAAATGCCAGTGGGCCATTCCTCCGGCCATACTGACAGGGTATCGATTGGGCCAGAGACAGGAATTGGCAGGGGGAAGGGTAATTGACCGAGGTCCGTTCATGTCAGCGCGGTCAAATTGGGCAAGTTTTCGGTATGAT
>JAUVNM010000125.1 GCA_030599705.1 Gammaproteobacteria bacterium | reverse complement strand
GTTTCCTTAACAGACGATTGACAAATCATCTGTCAATGGGACGCAGCCACAATCATGCGGCGGATGCCTGTTGCTTCCGGTGCTCGGCCGCCAGGGCAACGCGCTGCTCGTAGGCCTCGCGGGCAATCCGGACATCTTCCAAAAAATAATCCAGCTCATCCATGTGCAGCGCCTGCGGACAATCGACCAGCGCCTTGGCCGGGTGCGGGTGGAAATCCACAAGGATCATGTTAGCACCGGCAATCACGCCCTGGGCAGTGACATGAAACACGTCGAGTATTCCGCTCGGGGCCACATCCCGGGTACCAACGGAATGTGACGGGTCGATACAGACCGGCATCCGGGTCAGACGCTTGACGACCGGTACGTGGGAAAAATCGACAAAGTTCCGGTGCGGGTCGCCCATATTGGTCTTCATGCCTCGCAGGCCGAATACCACGCGGCGGTTACCCTCACTCGCGAGGTATTCCGCGGCATTCAGCGACTCCTCCAGGGTGATACCAAAACCGCGTTTCAGTAATACGGGAAATTCGGGCTCGCGGCCGATGACCTTGAGCAGTTCAAAATTCTGGGTATTGCGGGTGCCGATCTGCAGCATGACACCGGTCGGATGCCCGGTCTCTTCAAGGGCTTCATGTATCTCCCTGACATGCGAGTCATGCGTCACTTCCATGGCGATGACCTTGATGTCGTACTTGCCGGCGAGTTCGAATACGTACGGCAGGCAGCTCTTGCCATGGCCCTGGAAGGAGTAGGGGTTAGTGCGCGGCTTGTAGGCACCCATGCGGGTGCATGGCAGGCCGCGTTCCTGCAGGGCCTTCATCATGAGCTCGACATGCCGGGGATTGTCCACGGCACACAGCCCGGCAAAGACATTCAGGTTGTCCTGGCCGAAACGGACCCCGTTGTATTCGAAATGCGTTGGCCGATTGTCATCGTGGTGCCGGCCCAGTACCCGGTACTCCTCCGACACCCGCACCACGCGCTCCACACAGGGCAGGTTTTCCATGTCCTCGATCACCAGGGTCGCGGTATCACCGACCAGGTAGACCTCGGTGAGTGTCTGCCGGGTACCCACTTCATCATGGAGCCGCGACTTGATGTTTTTCATGCTCGACAGATGATCCATCAATTGGCGAAAATCGTCGCCATTCTTGTCGGTATCTGCCTGTAGAATCAAAATCATGCCCATAACCCTGCAATCTGGAATGTTGCGAACCACGCATTATCCATAAATCAAGGGTCTGTTGCCAGGACAAGGGTCTGTTGCCAGGAGCGAGGAGTGTACCGGGTAAACAGCAGCAGACCGGACACCGATAAAATTCGGCTATTTAGGACGATTGCCCCACAGCGTGGCGCAATGGTGTTCAGGACCGCAGTCCCGGGGAGGGTATCAGAAGATCATTCGGCGCTGGCTCGGTGTACAACGGAATGCAGCACCAGGTCGTTTTCGAAGAAGACCGAGTAGCCATCGTAATCCCAGCGTGTAATCGGCGGGCGCCGGGGGTCGCCATCGGTGGACACGGCCGGGTTTACCTGTACCGGGTTGCCATGTTTTGTACGGACGCTATCCATGTTCATGCCGGTCCGTGGGGTATCAACAGTCGGTGCTGACTGGATGCTGTCCATTAGCAAAACATCCGCGGTCGCAGTGCCTGTCAGCAGGATGCCCAGGGTAACTGCCAATATTGAAGAACGCAACCTGTCCATAGCTAACTCCTTGGTAAATATGCTGATTTACTGATTATCAACGACCTGGATGACTATAGCACTGACCGTCGATATGCAAAAGCGCTATTTTTTTAGAATGTGACTGCCATCACACCTGTATCAACCACTCTGGTTATAGCGCCAGCAACGCATGTCCGATCTCAACCCCCGCCACCCGGTACCAAGTCGGGTAGTTGCGTGGGGTAAATCAGTGCTTCAGGATGCTGCGCAGCTCGCGCTCGGTCAGGCCGTGCTTGGGTGCAAACTTCTCGATGAATTCCATCGTAATGTCGGTGCGCTCCGGGTGGAGGTGTTTCATATAGCGCGTATAGCGGACAAGGATCGGGGTGAATATTCGGCGCAGGTGTTTCCGTTTGATGCCCCTGTACGGATCGGTGGGTTTGTTGAAACTGGCCGCACCGGAATCCAACGGCGCACCGGTCACCCGCGGCTCCTGGCAGTCGGCAAGGTACATGGCGATAGAGCAGGGCATGGGCTTTACTGTACCGCGCAGGCGGCGGGCAATCGCCCTGCGTGACAGCTTTCCAGCGGATTCCAGTTCCGTCACCAGGTCGTCCCATGTGTCGGGTTCCACGATACCGATGAGAAACTCTCTCACCGGTTCAGATCCTTAGATAATACCCGCGTGATTTCAGAGAGCTGCCAGCTACTGGCAACGGCAAAGTCCATGATCTCGTGCATGGGTATGTCCTGGCGTGGGTTGTGCTCCCACAGCCGCCATAGCTTGTTCAATTCCGCCTCCCCGTTTCTGTTACCTTGCCATAGTGGCTACACTCTTGGTACACCTCTCGGGAATGGGTGAAAGTGCGTGCCAACAAGTGTACCACAGGCAGGAATAAGTGTACCAGTAACAAATAGTTAGCTATAAGTGGCAGAATTCAAAAGACATACAATATGCGTGGCGCCGATGCTGGATTGGACCGACCGGCATTGCCGTTTTTTCCTGCGCCAGCTTTCGCGTCACTGCCTGCTGTACACCGAGATGGTGACCGGCGCGGCCATCCTGCGTGGCGATCCGGACTGGCTGCTCAGGTTCAGTCCGGCCGAACACCCGGTCGCCTTGCAGCTCGGCGGCAGCGACCCGCAGGCACTGGCCACCGCGGCCCGTATCGGGGCCGGTTACGGCTATGATGAAATCAACCTGAACGTGGGATGCCCCAGTGACCGGGTCCGCTCCGGCCGCTTTGGCGCCTGCCTGATGGCGGAGCCCGAACTGGTCGCCGAGTGTGTCGCGGCCATGATCGCCAGTGCTGACCTGCCAGTCACGGTCAAGACCCGCATCGGGATAGATTCACAGGATACGTATGAATTCCTGCAACAACTCCTCGAACACGTGACGGCGGCCGGTTGCGGGACTGTCATCATCCATGCCCGCAAGGCGATCCTGGGTGGCCTTAGTCCAAAGGAAAACCGGACCATACCACCGCTGCAGTACACCACTGTCTACCGGGTCAAGCAGGACTTCCCGGAACTCGAGGTCATCCTGAACGGTGGAGTAACGGAACTGTCTGCTGCGGCCACTCACCTCGAAGCCGTTGACGGGGTCATGCTCGGGCGCGCGGCCTATCATAACCCCTATATACTCACCGGGGTCGATGCACGGTTTTTTGGTGCAACACGGCAGCCCCCGTCGCGCGCTACGGTCATCCACAGAATGCTGCCATATATTGAAACGGAACTGAATGCCGGAACCGCACTCAAACACATTACCCGGCACATGCTCGGTCTTTACCACGGTGTACCCGGCGCACGCGCCTGGCGCCGCCACCTGAGCCAGCATGCCACGGCAAGCAATGCCGGAGTCGAGGTCATCGAGGCAGCCCTGGACGCCGTGCACAGCCTCACTGCCCCCGTTAACCCTGAACCTGCAACCCGGGTTGGCCATGGATAATTTTAAACTTGAGCACGAACCGGGATGATTAGCGGAAAAACCAGCGTGCGCATCCTGCTGGTGCTGATACTGCTGGCCGGTATCACGGCCATGGTCATCTGGCGTGAGCAGCTGTCCGCCGCAAGTGTCGAGGCATGGGTTGGTCAGCTCGGCTGGATTGCGCCGCTGGCGTTCATCGCGGGCTACGCGCTGGCGACGGTATTCTTTGCCCCCGGTCTGCTATTCACGCTCGCCGGCGGGGCGCTGTTCGGGCCGTTGCTGGGGACCCTTTACAACCTGTCCGGGGCAACCATCGGCGCAACCCTTGCCTTTCTGACGGCACGCTACCTGGCCTCTGACTGGGTTGCGCAAAAGGCCGGCAAGCGTCTAAGGCCGCTGGTTGACGGCGTTGCCGAGGAGGGCTGGCGCTTCGTGGCGTTCGTCCGCCTGGTGCCGCTGATCCCGTTCAACCTGCTGAATTATGCCCTTGGCCTGACGCAGATCCGACTGTCGCATTACATTATTGCCTCTTTCATTTTCATGGCGCCGGGTGGTGCCGCCTATACCTACCTCGGGTATACCGGGCGGGAAGTCGCCGCCGGTGGTGAAGATATTGTCAAGAAGGCCTTGCTGGCGCTGGGACTGATCGCCACCATCGCCTTCCTGTCACGTCTCATCATGAAGCGCCGCAAGCAAACCCGGCCGGCAGGCAACCTGTCTTGAAAGATACCCGCGACCTTGTGGTGATCGGTGGCGGTCCCGGTGGGCTGGTGATTGCCAGCGTGGCTGCCCAGCTGGGGCTCAAGGTCACGCTGGTGGAAAAATTGGACCGGCTTGGTGGCGACTGCCTGCATACCGGCTGCGTACCAAGCAAGACCCTGATCCGCTCTGCACAGGTCGCCCATCTGATGCGCAACGGGCCGAAATACGGTCTGCCGGCCATTGAGCCGGAGATTGACATGCAGCGTATTATTGATCGTGTCGACGGCGTGATCGGGCACATCCAGCAACACGATGACCCGGAGCGCTTTCGCGGTTTTGGCTGTGAAGTGCTGTTTGGCGAGGCGCGGTTTACCGGTCTGCATGAAATCACGGTCGGGGACAAACTCATCAAGGCGCGGCGCCTGGTGATTGCCACTGGCTCACGTCCGCTCATCCCGCCGATACCGGGGATCGATGCCGCCGGATTTGATACCAATGAAACCATTTTTAAACGGCGTGAACTCCCCCGACGGTTTGCCATTATCGGCAGCGGGCCGATCGGTGTGGAACTCGCGCAGGCGTTTGCGCGCCTCGGCAGCCAGGTAACCTTGCTGGAAAAAAGTGACCGGGTGTATCCGGTTGCCGATATGGACGTGTCTGACTGCCTTGCCGGCATACTGCAGGAGGAGGGCATTATCCTGCGGACAGGGGTGGACATCCGCAGTGCGCGCCGTGACGGCGACAGCCGGCAACTGCTGCTGTCCGGCGGCGCAACCGTCGAGTGCGACCGCATACTGGTCGCCGCCGGCAGGCGCCCGGAAATCAGCGGACTCGGGCTGGACGTGGCAGGAGTCGATCACACGCTAACCGGCATCACCGTGGATCAGCGGCTGCGCACCAGCCAACGCCACATATTCGCGGTTGGCGATGTCTGCGGTCCCTGGCAATTCACCCATATGGCGGAATATCAGGCCGGCATTGTGCTGGCGGGGCTGCTCTTCCGGATCCCGCGCAAGGTCAATTACCGGGTGGTCCCGCGGGTTACCTATACCGACCCGGAGATCGCCGAGGTCGGGCTGAACGAGACCGCTGCCCGGGAGCAGGGCCTGGGGTATGATGTGGCCAGGTTTCCACTCAGGGACATCGACCGCGCTGTAACCGACAGTGCCGGCGCGGGGTTCATCAAGATCCTGCTGGTTAAGGGCCGGATCGCCGGCGCCAGCCTGATCGGCCCGCATGCCGGCGAGTTGATCCATGAACTTGCACTGGCCATGCAGGTCAAGGCAAAGGCCCGGGCGATCACTGACCTGGTGCATGCGTACCCCACCTACGCACAGATTCACCGGCGGGCGGTGAATGCCCGCTATTCGAACCTGTTTTATTCCGGCAAGGTACGGCTCCTGGTCCGGCTGATCAACAAACTGATACCATAAAAACCTGACAGACGAACCGTTCATGCACGCCACCCTCCCGTTACTGGAATACAGCGACTTCCCGGTCATCCACCGCAAGCCCCTGGAAACCCTGCAAGTCAACCTCGGTTACCGCTGCAACCAGTCGTGCCTGCAT
>JAUVNM010000028.1 GCA_030599705.1 Gammaproteobacteria bacterium | reverse complement strand
TCAGGCAGAGATAGATGCACACGCCGAAGATCCAGATCAGCTCGCGTGGTTTCCGGTAGGAACCGTAGATCAGACCGCGGTACATGTGCAGGTAGACAACAATGAAGAAAAACGATCCGCCGGTGGCATGCATGTAGCGAATCAGCCAGCCCCAGTTCACATCCCGCATGATGTATTCCACGGAATTGAACGCCAGGCCGGCATCCGGCTTGTAGTTCATGGCCAGCCAGATTCCGGTAAAGATCTGCATGACCAGCACCAGCAGGGCCAGGGAGCCGAAGTAATACCAGAAGTTAAAGTTCTTCGGGGCATAATACCGGGCCAGGTGATCGTTCCACAGGCTGCTGAGCGGAAAGCGTGCATCGATCCAGCCCAGCAGGCCACCCTGCCATTTTTCTGATGTGTCGCCAGCCATTATGCCGTCTCCTTCGGATCTTCACCGACCACCAGTTCGGTTTCGCTGAGGAAACGGTAGGGAGGTATCGGCAGATTTTTCGGCGCCGGCATGCGGGCATACACCCGACCGGAAAGATCGAACTTCGAACCGTGGCAGGGGCAGAAAAAACCACCCAGCCAGTCCGGGCCCAGATCCGCCGGGGCGATATCCGGCCGAAAAGTCGGGGAGCAGCCGAGGTGAGTGCAGATACCGACCATTACCAGGAGTTCCGGCTTGATGGAACGGTCCTCGCTGGTAATGTAGTCTGGCTGTTCGGAAATCGCGGACTTCGGATCGGCAAGTACCGGATCCAGGGTTTCCAGGGTGCCGAGCATTTCCTCGGTGCGGTTGACAATCCACACCGGTTTGCCACGCCATTCAACGGTCAGCTTCTGACCAGGTTCCAGCTTGCTGAAATCGACCCTGACAGGGGCCCCGGCGGCACGCGCCTTGGCGCTGGGCTGCATGGAAGAAACAAACGGCACCAGGGCAAAAGCGGTCCCCACGCCACCAACAAGTGTGGTCGCCGCTACCAGAAACCGGCGTTTACCGTGATCGACTTCATCGCCACTCATGCGAGCCTTCTCCAGTCTTTAAAAACAATGACTTAGTATCCGTGCGGGAGCGTATGCCGCGCCAGAATCTTGTTCAGGATCTTATTAATATTACGGAATATACTGAATTAATTAATAGTACCCCCAAGAACCGCATAGGATGGTCTAACTCCCTCATAACGTCAAGTGGAATGATGGCTTTTCTGGTTGTCCTGGCCGTATTTAACTGTGGCTAGACCGGGTTCACGATATCGACAAACCGGTGGCTGATGTCGAACTGCCCGGCCAGGTGCGTGCCCAGCGCCTGGACGCCGAAGCGTTCCGTCGCATGATGCCCGGCGGCAAAGTAATGTATGCCGCATTCGCGTGCAATGTGTACCGTCTGCTCGGAGATTTCCCCGCTGATAAAGGCATCCAGCCCCTGCTCTACCGCCGCATCGATGTATGACTGCGCCGCCCCCGTGCACCAGCCGACGGAATGGATCGTCTCACTGGCGCCTTCAATATGCAGTGGTGCGCGACCGAGGCGCTGTGCAATATGATCAGCCAGCGCACTGCCGCTCAGATCCTGTTCCAGATCGGCATACTGTCCAAGCTCCATACCCTCGTCCTGTCCGAATGAACCACGGACGGTAAATCCCAGCACCCGTGCAAGCTGTGCGTTATTACCCAGCACTGGATGCGCATCCAGTGGCAAATGGTAGGCCAGCAGGCTGGTTTCCGACTCCAGCAGGCGTTGCAGGCGCCGGCGTTTCATGCCGGTAATACAACAGTCCTCACCTTTCCAGAAATAACCGTGATGCACGAGTATGGCATCGGCGCCGGCGGCAACGGCCGCATCAAGCAGGGCCATGCTCGCGGTCACCCCGGTAACCAGTGTATTGATTTCCTGCCGGCCCTCGACCTGCAACCCGTTAGGGCAATAGTCCCGGAAGCGTCCGATATCCAGTTCGCTGTTGAGATAATCAACCAGTTCACACAGGGTTACCATGCTTTCATATCCTGATATTGTGCTATTTTAGCGGGTCTTCATGAAGACTGACCGGAACAGGGTATCCCACTCATGACATTTGGCAAGTTTATCCGGTTCATACTGCAAACCGTGATCATCGGACTCGCGGCGGCGTTTCTCTATATCCTGATCATTCAGCCGGAGTTGATGCACGGCAATTCCAGCGTGGTGGAAATCAGGGAATCCAGCCCGCCCCCGGTAACGCCGGCGCCCGCGCCACCGGCCTCCTCGTACCGGGCCGGCCCGGTTTCCTACTCCGCGGCTGTCGACCAGGCCGCACCTGCCGTGGTTAATGTCCATACTGCCAAGCGAGTCACCCGCGCGGTACACCCGCTGCTGGATGACCCCGTATTCAAGCATTTCTTCGGTGACCGCTTCATGCACAAGCGCCAGGAGATCCAGACCAGCCTGGGTTCGGGTGTCATCGTCAGCGACCGGGGATATGTGTTGACCAATAACCACGTAATCCAGGGGGCGGATGAAATCAAGGTGTTACTGGCAGATGGCCGCCATGCGGATGCCTCGGTGGTCGGAGCAGATGTTGAAACCGATCTCGCCGTCCTGCATATCGAACTCGACAATCTGCCAACGCTGGTGATCGGCGATTCGAACAGTTTGCGTGTCGGTGATGTCACCCTGGCCATTGGCAATCCGTTCGGTGTCGGGCAAACCGTGACCTTCGGGATCATCAGCGCAATCGGCCGTGATCATCTTGGTATCAACACCTACGAGGACTTTATCCAGACCGATGCCGCCATCAACCCGGGCAACTCGGGTGGCGCCCTGATCAATGCACACGGCGAACTCATTGGTATCAACTCGGCCATCTACAGCCGCTCGGGCGGTTCCCAGGGAATCGGGTTTTCCATACCCGTGAGCCTCGCCAAGGGCGTCATGAAACAGATTATCGAGCACGGCAGCGTGGTGCGCGGGTGGCTGGGGCTGGAGGCACAGGACCTGACGCCGGCGCTGGTCGAATCATTCGGACTGGAAAATGATCAGGGCGTATTGATTGCCGGTGTCCTGCGTGACGGGCCGGCGGACAAGGCCGGCATCCTGCCGGGTGACGTACTTACGTCCATTGGCGACATCCAGGTCAATGATGCCACGCAGGCAATGAGGATTATCTCGGAACTGCAGCCGGACACCATGGTTCAGCTTGGCGGTGCGCGCGATGGCAAACAGTTCTCAACGCGTGCGCAAATCAACCAGCGGCCATTATCCAGCCCGCTCCCGGATGGGTAAATTTATTTGTCATTCCCGCGAAGGCGGGAATCCATTTCCACCTGACCTTCAATCCCGTGTTCATGGATCCCCGCCTTCGCGGGGATGACGACACGGCGGGGATGACGACACGGCTCATTTAGTTGGGTTACGTCTTTTGCCTTGTGGGTGCTGCGCGCAAACCCAACAATGTTCATGTTTTATTCAAAGGCACTCCCTGAGAGCCCCCAGAAAGGCCGCGTTTTCCTCCGGTGTACCCACCGTCACCCGCAGGCAATCCGCCAGCGCCGGTGCAGACCCGTTGAGGTTCTTGATCAACACGCCGCGGGATTTCAGCCCGGTAAAAATTGCGTCGGCATCACCCGGGCGGGACCGAAACAGGATGAAATTTGCCGCGCTCGGAAACACGGTCAGTCCCGGTATTTCCTGCAGCCGTGCAAACAGCTGCTCCCGGTCACTGCGCAAGCTGTCGGCTTGCCTGGCAAATACCTCATAATGGCGCAACGCAAATGCGCCGGTTACCTGGTTCAGGGTGCTGATGTTGTAGGGCAGGCGCGTTTTTTCTATTTCCCCCAGCCAGTCGCCGGGACCGGCCAGCAGGCCGAGACGCAGCCCGGCAAAACCCGTCTTGGACAGGGTCCGCAGCACCAGCAGGTTTGCAGCTTCCGGAACGACCGCCAGAAAGCTGTGATCGGTAAACGGCGCATAGGCTTCGTCGATGACCACGAGCCCCGGCGCCGTCGAGACAATGGCCTCGACGGCAGCCCGGTCAAACAGGTTCCCGCTCGGATTGTTGGGCCAGGCCAGAAACACCACCGCCGGCTGCCGTGAAGTAATCGCCGCAAGCAGCGCTTCCGCATCCAGCGTAAAGTCATCGCGCAGTGGCACACCGGTATATTCAAGGCCGGACACCGCGGCGATCTGGCGATACATGACAAAGGTGGGTTCCGGCGCCATGATGACCCGGCCGGGGGCCGCAACGGCCTGGATGATCATCTGGATCAGTTCGTCCGAACCGTTGCCCAGGATAATCCCGGCGCGCTCAGGCACATCCAGCTGTTTGCGCAGTTGCTGCTTCAGTGCAACTGCCTGCGGGTCCGGGTAACGATTCAGCGCAACCGTACGCAGTTCACCGAACCATTCATCCAGCAGCCATTCCGGCCAGGGATACGGATTCTCCATGGCATCCAGCTTGATCAGGTTGCCGGGGTCCGACACGTGGTAGGCCTGCAGCGCGCGAATTTCCGGCCGAACCAGCTGATTGATCTTTGCGTTTGGCGATGTCATTTGTCCTTGATCCGCACCTCGGCCGAGCGCGCGTGTGCCGTCAGCCCCTCGCCGTGTGCAAGCACAGCGGCACATTTCCCAAGCGTACTCGCGCTGTCCGGCGAACACTGGATGAGGCTGCTGCGTTTCTGGAAATCGTAGACCCCCAGTGGCGAGGAAAACCGTGCCGTGCGAGATGTCGGCAGCACGTGGTTCGGCCCGGCACAGTAATCACCCAGCACCTCGGCCGTATAGCGGCCCAAGAAGATGGCTCCCGCATGCCGGATGCGCCCGGCCAGTGCCTGCGGGTCCCCGACCGACAGTTCCAGGTGCTCCGGCGCAATCATGTTGGCTAGCTCGACAGCTTCATCGAGGTCCCGCACCGCGATCAGCGCCCCCTGCCCCTTCAATGCTGTGCGAATCACATCGGCACGCGGCATTTCCGGTAGCAGGCGTCCGATGCTCTCCTCCACCCGGGTCAGAAAGTCCGCGTCGGGGCTGACAAGAATCGACTGCGCATCCGCGTCGTGTTCTGCCTGGGAAAACAGGTCGATGGCGATCCAGTCCGGGTCGGTGTGGCCATCACAGATCACCAGGATCTCCGATGGCCCGGCAATCATGTCGATGCCGACCTTGCCGAACACCATGCGCTTGGCAGTCGCCACCCAGGCATTGCCCGGGCCGACGATCTTGTCGACCGGCGGCACCGTGGCGGTCCCCCAGGCCAGTGCCGCCACCGCCTGGGCGCCACCAATGGCAAACACGCGATCCACCCCGGCAATGTGCGCTGCCGCGAGTACCATGTCATTGAGCGTACCGCCAGGGGTCGGCACCACCATGATCAGTTCCGGTACCCCGGCTACCTTTGCCGGGATGGCATTCATCAGTACCGACGAGGGATAGGCGGCCTTGCCACCGGGCACATACAGTCCAACGCGGTCCAGCGGCGTGATCTGCTGGCCCAGCAGGGTCCCGTCCGCGTCCGTGTATGACCAGGAATCCATTTTCTGGTGTTCTGCATAGTCGCATATCCGTCGCGCCGCAAAATCCAGTGCCTCACGCTGATCAGCCGGGATTGTCTCCAGCGCCTGTTCACAGCGCGGTCCTGGTATTTCCAGGTCGGTGGCGGCCGGAACCTTCCAGCCATCGAGGCGCGCGGTCAGCTCCATCAGTGCCGCATCCCCGCGCGTGCGCACAGCCGCAATGATGTCAGTCACCGTAGCGGTAAGCTGCCGGTCGTACTCCGCTTCCCGGGTCAGCAGCTGATCAAGGGCTTCGTGGAAGCCGGCGTCGCGGCTGTCGAGTCGTGTTATATCAGTCATTGGATTAACGTATTACATTTTCACCGCAGAGGCGCAGAGGACACAGAGAAAATGATTCTTATAAAAAGCTTTGATCTTTCGCATAGTCATTCCCGCGCAGGCGGGAATCCATGAACACAATATTCAAATTCCAGCCAGCCCGGTTTTACAACCTTTTCATATCTTCGATAATTCTTAATGTCTGCGTTAATGGATCCCCGCCTGCGCGGGGATGACGGTTTGGTAAATCGGTTTCCCTGCGCCTCTGGAACTCTGCGACAGTAATGTTTTCAGGCATTGCACGCCGCCTTCAGGTCCGCAATAAACCGGGTGATGCGCTCATGCTTCATTTTCATGGCGGCCTTGTTGACTACCAGCCGTGAACTGATGTCGGCAATATGTTCCAGCGGCACCAGTCCGTTTGCCTTCAGGGTGTTGCCGGTGTCGACGACGTCAACAATGCGGTCGGCGAGACCCACGATGGGCGCCAGCTCCATGGATCCGTACAGTTTGATGATCTCGACCTGTTCCTGCCGGTTGGCATAAAACTGCCGGGTGCTGTTGACATACTTGGTGGCGATCCGCAGGCGGCGGACCGTCCGGGGCGTGGTTTCCGGTCCGGCAACCATCAAGCGGCACTTCGCGATCCCGAGATCCAGCGGTTCATACAGGCCGCTGCCACCATGCTCCATCAATACGTCCTTGCCGGCCACACCGAGGTCGGCCGCTCCATATTCGACATAGGTCGGCACATCGGCCGCGCGGATGATCACCAGCTTGACCGACTCCTGGCTGGTGTCCAGGATCAGCTTGCGGCTGGTCTCCGGATCATCCACCGGCTCGATGCCGGCCTGCGCCAGCAACGGCAGGGTTTCCCTGAAGATGCGCCCCTTCGACAGGGCGATGGTAAGCAAGTCATTCATGGGTGGTAAGTTTCAGGGAGAAACCGTTGCTTTACAAGCACACAGGGGCACACCCGGTGTGCCGCGGGGGCTCAGGAGGGAACGCGATGGATATTGGCGCCCAGTTGCGCCAGCTTTTCCTCGATACACTCGTAGCCACGATCAAGGTGGTAAATCCGGTCGACAACCGTCTCGCCTTCGGCGACCAGCCCGGCCAGCACCAGGCAGGCAGAGGCACGCAGATCGGTCGCCATGACGGGCGCTCCTTTCAGCTGGCCGATCCCCTTGATGATGGCCGTCCTGCCCTCGAGCTGGATGTCCGCTCCCATGCGCTGCAGTTCCTGGACATGCATGAAGCGGTTTTCAAACACGGTTTCCGTAATCGTTCCGGTTCCTTCGGCAATGGTGTTGAGTGCCGTGAACTGGGCCTGCATGTCGGTCGGGAACGCCGGGTACGGGGCCGTGCGGACACTCACGGCACGTGGCAGGCGGCCGCGCATATCGAGTTCGATCCAGTCATCACCGGCGTTGATGTCGGCGCCGGCCTCGACCAGCACCTGCAATATCGCGTCCATGGCGTCCGGGCAGGTCGACTTTGCCTTGATATGCCCGCCGGTCATGGCCGCCGCCACCAGGAAGGTCCCGGTCTCGATACGGTCCGGCAGCACGCTGTAGCGGGTACCGGACAGTTGCTCCACGCCCTCGATCTCGATGCGGTCGGTGCCGGCCCCTTCGATGCGCGCACCCATGGCGATCAGGCAATTTGCCAGGTCCAGCACCTCCGGTTCGCGTGCGGCATTCTCGATCAGCGTGGTGCCGCGGGCAAGGGTCGCCGCCATCATCAGGTTCTCGGTCCCGGTGACGGTCACCAGGTCCATCACCAGGCGGGTACCCCTGAGCCGGTCGACGCGCGCCTTGATGGTGCCATTGGCCACCTCGATATTGGCGCCGAGCGCCTGCAGGCCCTTGATATGCAGGTTGACGGGCCGTGAACCAATTGCACAACCGCCGGGGAGTGACACATCCGCCTGCCCAAAGCGCGACAGCATCGGACCCAGCACGAGGATGGATGAGCGCATGGTCTTGACCAGCTCATAGGGAGCACACAGTGAGGTGATCGACCGGGCATCCACCTCGATACCCATCGATTCATCCACCACCAGGTCCACGCCCATGCGGCCCAGCAGTTCCATGGTGGTGGTGACATCGTGCAGGTGCGGGACATTGCAGATGGTGACCGGGCCATCGGCCAGCAAGGTGGCCGCCATGATCGGCAGCACGGCATTCTTGGCGCCGGAGATGCGCACCTCCCCTTCCAGGGGGGTCCCGCCGGTGATCGTCAGCCGGTCCAGGGTCAGGCTTCCCGGGCGGCGGCCATGGTCCCGAACAGGATATCTGCGAGGCCGCACACGCGTGCAATGGACAGCATCTGCGCCGGCATGTGCAAAAAGGTGATCGAACGACCCTGGTTCCCGGCCTCCCTGAGCCACTCGACCAGCAGCGCCAGGCCGGCGCTGTCGGCACGCGTGACCCCGGAAAGGTCGAGTTGTATGTCCCCGTTCGCGGTGAAACTGCGGGGCGTGCTCTTCAGCAGGCCGGCTACCGTGGCAAAACCCAGATCGCCAACCAGTTTCCAGGTGCCGCCCCCGCTGTCTTCAAGACGGACATCATCCATCTGCCGGTTCACTCGCCTTCACTGGCCGCGGTGTTGTAGAGGAATTGACCGATCATCTGCTCAAGCACCAGCGCTGACTGGGTCAGCTGGATCCGGTCGCCGGGCTCGAGGTTATCATCGGACCCGCCCGGATCCAGCGCAACATACTGTTCCCCCAGCAGCCCGGCGGTAAAAATACTCGCCGTGGTGTCTTCCGGAAACTTGTCGTAGGCAGTACCGATACGCAGCCCCACAACGGCTTCAAAGGTCTCGAAGTCGTAGCTGATACTGTCTACCCTGCCGACACGCACGCCCGAAACCGTGACCGGTGAGCGCACCTTGAGCCCGCCGATGTTATCGAATGCCGCGATAATGGTATAGCTCTCGCCGATATTGCCGGTACTAAGGTTGCTGACTTTCATCGCCAGCATGAATAACGCCGCCATACCGGCCGCGACGAACAGCCCGACCCCGATTTCAACTGCCTTGCTCTGCTTCATGATGTCCTAGTCTCCAAACATGAGTGCCGTCAGAACGAAGTCCAGCCCGAGTACCACGAGGGCCGAATGCACCACTGTCCGTGTTGTTGCCCGGCTGACACCCTCCGATGTCGGCACGGCGTCATAGCCTTCAAATACCGCAATCCATGCCACAGCAAACCCGAACACGATACTCTTGATTACGCCATTATAAATATCGTCCTGCAGATCGACGTTGGCCTGCATCTGTGACCAGTAGGCGCCCTCGTCCACCCCCAGCAGGCCGACGCCGACAAAAAAACCGCCATAGACACCGACGGCACTGAAGATCGCCGCGAGCAGCGGCATGGACAGGAACCCGGCAAGGAAGCGCGGTGCAATCACACGCTTCATGGGATCGACCGCCATCATCTCCATGCCGGACAACTGCTCCGTCGCTTTCATCAGGCCGATCTCGGCCGTCAGCGCCGAACCGGCGCGCCCGGCAAACAACAGGCCCGTCACCACCGGGCCCAGTTCCCGCACCAGCGCCAGGGCCACGGCCACCCCGAGCGATTCCTCGGCACCGAAATCAGCCAGGGTATTGTAGCCCTGCAGACCCAGCACCATACCGACGAACAGCCCGGACACCAGGATAATCAGCAGGGTCAGTACACCGACCGAATAGATTTGCCGGACGATCAGTCCGGGACGCAACAGCAACGCCGGCAACCCCGCGAGGGTTTGCAACAGAAATACATTACCGCGCCCGAGGCGCCCGAAAAAACTGATGCCGGACCGGCCAAGCCGCTGCAGGGGATCCAGGATCACGCGCGCCGCCCTCCGCCGATCAGGTCATCACGAAAGGCAGGCGCGGGATAATGAAAGGGAACCGGCCCATCCGGTTCGCCATTCAGGAACTGTTGCGACCACTCCGAGGCAGATTCCCACAGGGAATCCGGCGCCCCCTGGTCAACCACCTTGCCGCCGGACAGCAGGTAGACATAGTCGGCAATCGCCGCCGTTTCCTGCACGTCATGGGACACCACGATGCTGGTCAGGCCGAGCGCGGCATTGAGTTCGTGGATGAGCTTGACAACGATCCCCTTGGAAATCGGATCCTGACCGGTAAACGGCTCATCATACATGACCATCATCGGGTCCAGCGCGATGGCCCGCGCCATGGCCACCCGGCGCGCCATACCACCGGACAATTCATTCGGCATCAGGTTTGACGCGCCGCGCAGCCCGACCGCCTGCAGTTTCATCAGTACCAGGTCACGCACCAGTGTCTCGGGCAGATCGGTATGTTCACGTATCGGAAACGCGATATTGTCGAAAACACTCATATCGGTTAACAGGGCGCCGCTCTGGAACATCATGCCCATGCGCTGCCGGAGTTTGTAGAGGGCGGAGATGCCGAGTCCGGGGACGTTTTCCCCGTCAACAGTTATGCTCCCGGATTGCGGACACAACTGCCCGCCGATCAGTTTCAGCAGGGTCGTCTTGCCGGTGCCGCTGGGGCCCATGATGGCGGTGACAGACCCGCGCGCGATATCCAGGTCAATCCCGTCAAAGATCATGCGCTCACCACGCGCAAATACGAGATTGCGGACCTGTACCACAAAATCCTGACCCTGTCGGCTTGTGTTCAAATTTGTCTGATCCTGTGGCACGTGCTGTTAGTTACCCGGGTAAACGGCGTGTATGATAAACAGTTCGCACCCAGAGCTCCATTGATGTCAGGAAATTCTCTGAAAAGCCGGCCCTGCACCCCGTATAAATACCAGACGATGACGGTCACTGAAGAACCATGTGGCTTGAGTTACTGGCGATTATTGGCGGTTTTGTGCTGCTCACCTGGAGTGCGGACCGGTTTGTCGTCGGGGCCGCAGCCATTGCCTGGAACCTGAATGTCTCGCCGCTGATCATTGGCCTGACTATCGTCAG
>JAUVNM010000090.1 GCA_030599705.1 Gammaproteobacteria bacterium | reverse complement strand
CTGCGGTTCCAGCCAGCTGCCGGGCAGGGCCAGCAGCACCACAGCGCCGAGTAACGCGGATGCCTGCCAGTAGCCGTGCCTCATGCGCAGTTCCCGGGCCGCCACCCAGGCGGCAAACATGCCGGCCGCCCCCAGGCATTTGAGTGCCGTTGCGGGAAACACGACAAACAGCAGCCCCACCAGCGCGAGGCTGCCGAGCCCCGCGCCCAGCAGGTCGGCTGCATAGAGGCGCGCAATGGCGTCGCTGCAGTGGCTGAGTGCCAGCGCAATCGCACTGGCTGCGAAGAAGAACGGCAGGGACAACAGCAGGAACACCGCCAGCAGGTACAGCGACTGCTGCGGGTCCCAGAGAACTTCTTCCGCGTTGAACGGGATTTGCTGGGCCAGCAGATAACATGCGACCGATGACAGGCCGAACAGGGCGAGGCTGAACCAGTACACGGCGTTGAAATGTTTTATCAGGCGCGGCCGTGCCAGTGCGATGAAGGTCCCGCTGGCGCCGTATCCGAGCAGCGCCAGGCTGATGATCATGTAGGCGAAGTGATGCCACTGGATGATAGAGAACAGCCGCATCAGCAGGATCTCGTAGCCCAGTGCGGCGGCCGAAACGATGGCGATGGACAGCAAGGGCGGGCGTGCCGGTGTCCCGTGCATGGTTATACAGGCGGGCTAGTGGCTGCCCGTTAACGGTACAAAGCGCACCGGCAGTATCTGGCGGGTGACGACCTTGCCCTCCCGGTCCTTTTCGACCACCACCAGCTGCTGCACCATGAAGCGACTGCCCACCGGGATCAGCATGCGGCCACCGGGTTTCAGCTGCTTGATCAGCGGCGGCGGGATATGGCTGGCGGCCGCGGTCACCACGATGGCGTCGAATGGTGCCTGTTGTTCCCAGCCGTAATAGCCATCGCCGATTTGTACCGTTATGTTGTCGTAGCCGAGTTGTTCCAGGTTGTCCCGCGCCTGTAGTCCCAGCGGCTCGATGATTTCCATGGTATAGACCTGTGCGACGATCCCGGCCAGCACCGCGGCCTGGTAGCCGGAGCCGGTGCCGACTTCCAGCACCCGGCTGTCCGCGGTGGTATCCAGCAGGTCGGTCATAATGGCGACAATGTAGGGCTGGGAGATGGTCTGTCCATGCCCGATCGACAGCGGGCGGTTTTCATAGGCGGCAGCGCGCACCCGTTCCGGTACCAGTACATGCCGCGGTACGCTGGCCATGGCCTGCAGCACGCGGGGGTCCAGTACCTCCCTGTCCAGCGACAGGCGTGTGAGTCGGACATCCGCCTCGATTTCCTCGACCATGGCCAGGCGTTCCTGCTCATAGTCGTCACCGGCATGGGCAACTGACCCGGCAATGACACAAGTCAGCCATAAAATGTGCAGGGCGGCTGATTTACTCCAGTATTTCATGATGGTTGGGTAACGCAACGGTGTGTCCGGTTATGACCTTGTATAAGGATAGTGCATGGAAAGCTTCCCGGGCTTGATATGCATCAGTTATGTACGGTGTTGATCTGTCTAAAGTACGGGAACCTGGTCAGGTCAGCCCGTTCGCCGGGCTGGCTATAGTTACCGGTACGGCCACCAAGCGATGCTCACCCTGATTCCATGAAACCACCGGCCCCGCAGTTTAGCTACTGGCACCCGCCTGAGTACCGGCAGGTCAGCTGGCTGTTTCTGCGGGGTCTGGGGCTGATCTATCTCGCGGCCTTTGTCTCGTTCGGCCTGCAGGTGACGGGGTTGATCGGCAGTCAGGGCATCCTGCCGTTGCAGGAAGACCTGCAGGGACTGGTAGCGGAATACGGCCGTGACGCCCACTGGCTGTTCCCGAGCGTGTTCTGGCTGGATGCCGGCAACACGGCGCTGCAGGCGGTGTGTCTTGCCGGCGTGGTGGCGGCGCTGCTGCTGGTAGGCAATATCCTGACGCGTTTGATGTTGCCGCTGCTGTTCGTTTTATACCTGTCGCTGGTCTATGCCGGGCAGGTGTTCATGAGTTTCCAGTGGGACTTCCTGTTGCTGGAGGCCGGTTTCCTGGCGATCTTCCTGCCGTATGGCTCGCCGATCATTATCTGGCTGTTTCACTGGCTGCTGTTCCGGCTGCGCTTCCTGTCCGGTACCGCCAAACTGCTGAGCGGGGATGAATCGTGGGCCGGGTTCACCGCATTGAATTATTATTTTGAAACCCAGCCGCTGCCGCACGTGGGGGCCTGGGTTGCCCACCAGCTGCCGGAATGGCTGCTGCGGGCCGGGGTCGGCGGGGTGTTCCTGGTCGAATTGATCGTACCCTTCCTGATGTTCCTGCCGCGGCGTCCGCGGCAATTCGCGGCCTGGGCCACCATCGTGATGCAGTTGCTCATCATGTTGACCAGCAACCACAACTTTTTCAACCTGTTGACTATTTTATTGTGCCTGTTGCTGTTTGATGATCAGGCGTTGCGCAGGTTCTGGAAAAGGGGTCGGTTCTGGAAAAGGGGTCAGACCCCTTTTTCGGGTAATGATATGCAAGTTAAAAAGGAGTCTAAAAAGGGGTCTGACCCCTTTTCCTCCTTTTCCCATGACCCCTTTTCCACAGGCCGGGTCGCGACGACCACGGCGGCCATCCTGGCGGCGTTGATCGTGACCTCCAGTCTCTCCATGATGTGGGTCACCTTCACGCGCCAGCCACTGCCGGCCTTCAATGAACCGGTGGTGCGTGCGCTGGTGCAGTGGCATATCGTCAACAACTATCACGTGTTCCCGGTGATCACCACGGAACGTCCGGAAATCATCGTGGAGGGTTCGCATGACGGGGTGGACTGGCAGGCCTACGGTTTCAAATACAAACCGGGCGCTCCCGGGCAGCGGCCAGGGCTGGTGATGCCGCATCAACCCCGCCTCGACTGGCAGACCTGGTTTGCCGCCCTCAGTCCACCGTTCACCCGAACCTCGTATTTCATGACCGGTTTTCTGCAGCGCCTGCTGGAAGGTTCGCCGGACGTGCTGGCGCTACTGGAGCATAACCCGTTCCCGGCACAGCCCCCGCAATATGTGCGTGCCCGGCTGGAGCGGTACCGGTTTGCATCACCGACGGAACATGCCGCGACTGGCCAGTGGTGGGTACGCCAGCCGCTCGGAATGTACCTGCCGCCGGTGTCACTGGACATGTTGCGCTCGACGGCACCACGTTAAATGCAGGAGCGGCCTTGGCCGCGAATGCGGTTTTTCAGATACCGAATTCGCCAGCGAGCTGGCTCCTACAAGAACCGGGGCTTCCCTGAGGGATATTTTGTTTGCAGGAGCGGGCTTGCCCGCGAACCACCACGCCGGTGTATCATCCATCGCTGTTTAACCTGAGACTCCGATCCGTGGCGAACTACCGTACCGCCCCCGTGGCCCAGAGCGGCATGCCGGGCGGCATTCCCTACATTATCGGCAACGAGGCGGCCGAGCGCTTCAGTTTTTACGGCATGCGCGCCATCCTGGTGGTGTTCATGACCCAGTACCTGGTGAGCAGTGGTGGCGTACCGGCTGTCATGAGCGAGGACGAGGCCAAGGGTTGGTTCCACCTGTTCGTATCGGCCGTGTACCTCACCCCGCTGCTGGGTGCGCTGCTGTCTGATGGCCTGCTCGGCAAGTACCGCACCATCATCCTGTTGTCACTGGTCTACTGTGCCGGGCATTTTGCCCTGGCCATCGATGATACCCGTTGGGGTCTCGCTGTCGGCCTCGCGCTGATTGCAATCGGTGCCGGGGGCATCAAGCCATGCGTGTCCGCGCATGTCGGGGACCAGTTCGGACAGACCAACCAGGGACTGTTGTCGCGCGCCTTTTCCTGGTTCTATTTTGCCATCAATCTCGGTGCGTTTATCTCTTCGCTGGCCACGCCCTGGCTGCTCAAGTACTACGGTTCATCGGTTGCCTTCGGGGTGCCGGGCGTGCTGATGCTGATCGCGACACTGATGTTCCGGGCGGGCCGTCACCGCTTCGTGCATATCCCGCCGGGCGGCATGCATTTTGTCAAGGAGGCGCTCGGCCGGACCGGGCTCGGTGTGCTCGGTCGCCTGTGCCTGGTCTACCTGTTCGTGGCCGTGTTCTGGGCCCTGTTCGACCAGACCGCCTCGAGCTGGGTACTGCAGGCGCAGCACATGGACCGCATGATCCTCGGCTACGAGGTATTGCCGGCCCAGATCCAGGCGGCCAACCCGCTGCTGGTCATGCTGCTAATCCCGGTGTTTTCCTACCGGGTGTACCCGGCGATTAGCCGGTTTTATGCACTGACACCGTTGCGCAAGATAGCCATCGGCCTGTTTGTTACCTCCCTGGCCTTTACCATTCCGTCGCTGGTGCAGGTCAGCATCGACCACGGCGGCACGCCGCACATCGGCTGGCAGCTGCTGGCCTACGTGGTGCTGACCGCGGCCGAGGTCATGGTATCCATTACCTGCCTGGAGTTTTCCTATATGCAGGCGCCGAAGACCATGAAGTCCTTTGTCATGGCTTTTTTCATGTTGTCGATTTCGCTCGGCAACCTGTTCACCAGTGCGGTCAATTTCTTTATACGGAACCCGGATGGCAGCAGCAAGCTGGCCGGAGCGGACTACTTTTTCTTCTTTACCCTGCTGATGTTCACCACGGCGCTGGTGTTTACCCTGGTGGTGCGTTACTACCGGGGCACTACCTATATCCACGAGGAACAGCCGGCGGCCGTTTCCTGAGTCATGCGGGTTCTGTTGTTATCCGCCTACGACGCCCACAGCCACCGCCGCTGGCGTGAGGGGCTGGTGGCCGCGTTTCCGGAACATGACTGGACGGTGCTGGCGCTGCCGCCGCGGCATTTTCTCTGGCGGGTGCGCGGCAACAGCCTGAGCTGGGCGTTTGGTGAGCGGGACATCCTCGCGCAGCCCTGCGACCTGGTGGTTGCCACGTCGATGGCAGACCTGTCGGCATTGCGTGGCATGGTGCCGTCACTCGCCGTCGTCCCAACGCTCGTGTATTTCCATGAAAACCAGTTTGCCTATCCGGACCGGCGTGCGCAGTCGCCCAACGAACCCCGGGTCGTCAGTCTTTACACTGCACTGGCCGCTGATCGCATACTCTTTAACTCGGAGTTCAACCGGCAGACCTTCCTCAACGGGGTTCAGGAATTCCTGGGGAACATGCCGGACCGGGTGCCGCCGGAAATCCCGGCAACGATCCGCGAGAAGAGTGCGATCCTGCCGGTGCCGCTGGAGCAAGCATGGTATGCGGTGAATACACTGACACCGGCGGATGCTCCATTGACCATCGTGTGGAACCATCGCTGGGAATACGACAAGGGACCGGAACGGTTGTTTGCCGCATTGATGAAATTGCAACAGGCCGGTGTGGATTTCCGGGTGCACGTGATCGGCCAGCAGTTTCGCGACCAGCCGCCGGTGTTCGCGGAGATGCGCGAACAACTGGCGCCGCACATCGCGAGCTGGGGCATGATAGAAGGGGAGGAGGATTACCGGCGCGTGCTGTGCAAGTCACACGTCGTGCTGTCCACCGCGCTGCACGAGTTCCAGGGTCTCGCCGTGCAGGAGGCCGTCGCCTGCGGTTGCGTCCCGCTGGTCCCGGACCGGTTGGCCTATCCGGAATTCTTCGGCCCGGAATTTCGTTACCCGTCCATCCCGGATGACCCGCAGGCTGAGGGCGCGGCGCTCGCCAAACGCCTGCGGCAGCTTGCCGAACAGCAGCAGGTCGGGCGTTTACCCGGGGTGCCAGACCTGAAGCATCTTTCCTGGGAAGCCCTGCAGTCCCATTATGCAATGGAATTCACAGCAGTCGTTGCTTGAGTTCGGTAAGGGCTGCTAATAGTGAGATAGAGTGGTCTGATTGTAACGCCTAAGCCAGGCGGCGTTGCAATCGTCCAGTCTGGGCGCCTTGTTCGGATTTACTTTGAAGCCCACTTCATTTCTGGTTTCCGATGATGTACCGCGCAATCTCGAAGATATAGATTGATCAGGATTTGTTATGTGGCTTTTGGTTTCGGATACAATTTCACGCCTTCCAGGCCTTTAAAGTCGGTATCCTGAGTCCACAGTACGGCACCATACTTCTGTGCAGTAGCGTATTTGATGCTGTCCGCAAGTGGCAATTTGTACTCAATTCCCAAACAAGCGGCATCTACAGCCAGCCTACTATCCAGGACTGCCACTTTCCCTTGTTCCATATGGGCTATCGCTTCAATAGCTGATTCTTCATCCCGCTGGCGCAAGATGCTCTTGAACACCTCTGTGATGATAATACTGGGTACCAATAGCTCTTCTATTGATTCTATAGGTTTGGCAAATGAGCCTGCATTCTTATCGCCTGCAAAATAGGATAACCATCCCGACGAATCGACAACATTCATACTCTGTCTTTATCTCGCAATACTTTCGTATTTATGCCTTTCAGGAAACCTCTCATCTTTTTCATGGGCTTTATCGGAATGAGTTCTATCCGATTCTGGTAGGTAAGTACCTGGATCTTCTGACCAGAATAAATCCCCAATGACTCCCGCACCTCTTTGGGGATCACAACCTGGTATTTCGGTGAAACAGTTACAGCAGTCATGGTCAATTCTCCATCGATCGTCTATTGGTATTACGGTATCTCTATCGATAGAATCTGTCAAGCCACATAACGTTTGAGTTATCCCGATCATTGCATAAATGCAGGTTGAGCTGAGGCACGAAGCCAAACACTGCTTTGCTGATCGTTGGGCTGCGCTGCGCTCAGCGCCAACCTGCGGCCAATCACTGGATCTCACCTGGTGTGAAGTCCAGCATGAATACAAGGTCGTTGTTTCAGCCAGATATTCTGCTGTAAAGTGGTCGAAACGATCAGAATTATTGCAACTATCGGGTTCACCTGGACGACCTGTTAAGTGGCGTACCCCGGCAGGCTTGCAAGCAAATTCCGATACCTCCAGGCGAACTATTTCAGGATACTTATCGTATAGTAGTTGTATTAGTTCTCTAGAGATTATTGGTTTTTATGCATAACTGCTTTTAGG
>JAUVNM010000238.1 GCA_030599705.1 Gammaproteobacteria bacterium | reverse complement strand
CGTCGCGCTACGATCTCCCGGTGTCCGGGTGGCTCCCGGAATACGGTCAATAATCCCTGTCTTCTCCTGATCGAGCGGATTAACGCTCAGATCGTGCAACCTGCTCGATCAGGGGAAGTACCATCCCGGTTTCTGTTACGCTTGTTCACTTCAAACTGGTTCCCAGGCAGGATCAATGTCCCGAACCCGGGTTAAAATATGCGGTATCACCCGGCCCGTGGACGGCCGTTGCGCGGCAGCGCTCGGGGCCGATGCCATCGGGCTGGTATTTTTCAAGAACAGCCCCCGCCATGTCAGCACCGCCAGGGCCGGTGAAATAGCCGCTGCCCTTGACCCGTTCGTTACCGTTGTCGGCCTGTTTGTCAATGCCGCACCGGCTGATATCGAACAGGTGCTCGGTAATGTCCCGCTGGATTTGCTACAGTTTCATGGTCAGGAAAGCAATGAAGACTGCAACCGCTTCGGGCTGCCATTCATCAAGTCGATCGCCATGCGGCCGGGAATACAGATTCCAGAGCGCATGGCCGCCTATCCGGATGCGCGTGGTTTTCTGCTGGATGCCTGGCAGCCGCAGATCCATGGCGGCGGCGGGGAACCATTCGACTGGCAGCAGATACCGGCGGACCTGCAGTCACCGTTCATCCTGGCGGGAGGTCTTGACCCGGAGAACGTCGCCAGGGCGATTCGCCAGCTACGGCCGTATGCCGTTGATGTCAGTAGTGGTGTCGAAAGTACCCCGGGCATCAAATCGGCTGATAAAATATCGGCCTTCATGAATGGAGTAAGCAACAGTGGAACCGACACAGGCAATTGACCCGGCAGCGTCTGCCGGAACATTACCGGATGAGCGCGGACATTTCGGGCCCTACGGTGGCCGCTTTGTCGCCGAAACCCTCATGCTGCCGCTGGATGAATTGACCGAAGCCTACCACCGTTACATCCAGGACCCGGAATTTCTTGCCGAACTGGATGCCGACCTGGCGGACTTCGTCGGCCGGCCATCACCCCTGTATTTCGCGGCACGCTGGAGCACTAAACTGGGTGGCGCCCGGATTTACCTGAAGCGCGAAGACCTGAACCACACCGGCGCGCACAAAATAAACAACACCGTCGGTCAGGCATTACTCGCACAGCGCATGGGGAAAACCCGGATTATCGCGGAAACCGGCGCCGGCCAGCATGGCGTTGCAACGGCAACCGTCGCAGCACGGCTGGGTATGCAATGCGTTGTGTATATGGGGTCCGAGGACATCAAGCGGCAGGCCATCAACGTCTACCGCATGCGCCTGCTGGGCGCCGAGGTCGTGGCGGTCGAGTCGGGATCAAAGACACTCAAGGACGCACTCAATGAAGCCATGCGTGACTGGGTCACCAACGTGGACGATACCTTCTACGTGATCGGCACCGTTGCCGGGCCGCACCCGTATCCCATGATGGTGCGTGATTTCCAGGCGGTAATCGGTCGCGAGGCCCGGGACCAGGTACAGCAACAGGCCGGCCGGCTACCCGATGCCCTGGTGGCCTGTGTCGGTGGCGGTTCGAATGCCATCGGGTTGTTTTACCCGTTTCTGGGAGACAATGAAGTCGCCATGTTCGGTGTCGAGGCCGGTGGCGACGGGCTGGAAACCGGTCGGCACGCCGCCCCGCTGTGCGATGGCAAGGCTGGCGTATTGCATGGCAACCGGACCTACCTGATGGAAGACCGGGACGGCCAGATTATCGAGACCCATTCGATATCTGCGGGCCTCGACTATCCGGGAGTCGGCCCGGAACATGCCTGGCTCAAGGACAGCGGGCGGGTGACCTATGACAGCGTCACCGACCAGGAAGCACTCGCGGCGTTTCATGAGGTGACCCGTGTCGAGGGCATCATGCCGGCACTCGAATCAAGCCATGCACTGTCCTATACCGCAAGAATTGCCGCTGACATGGACCGGGACAGCATTATCGTGGTGAACCTCTCGGGCAGGGGAGACAAGGACGTACATACGATTGCGGCCATGGAAGGGATTACCATATGAGCCGCATCGCAAGCTGTTTCAGCAAGCTGGCAGACCAGCAGCGCAAGGCACTGATCCCGTATATCACCGCCGGTGATCCGCAACCGGACGTGACCGTGCCCCTGATGCATGCGCTGGTGCAGGCCGGGGCAGACCTGATCGAGGTCGGTGTGCCGTTTTCAGATCCCATGGCAGACGGCCCGGTCATCCAGGCAGCCTGTGAACGCGCCTTGATACACCACACCAGCCTGCATGACGTACTGGAGATGGTCCGGGAATTTCGTAGTGATGATACGCAAACCCCGGTCATCCTGATGGGCTACCTCAATCCTGTTGAAGTCTGGGGTTACGAAGGCTTTGCCAGCGCGGCCGCAGCGGCCGGTGTGGACGGCGTGCTCACCGTGGATATGCCGCCCGAAGAGGCGGGCGAGCTGGCCAGCGCCTTCCGTGACCAGGGCATCGATGCAATTTTCCTGCTGGCGCCCACCAGCAGCAACGAGCGCATGGACATCATCAGCAAGTCCGCCAGCGGTTTTGTGTACTATGTCTCGTTCAAGGGCGTGACTGGGGCAAACCGGCTGGACGTGGATGCGGTCTCTGACAAGCTCGTGGAAGTCAGGAAACACACCAAGCTGCCGGTCGGCGTGGGATTCGGTATCCGGGATCCCGAATCCGCGGCCAGTGTCGCAAAAATTGCCGATGCCGTCGTGGTGGGCAGCGCACTGGTCGGCAGGATTGCCGACCTGGCAGACCAGCCGGAAGCCATCCCCCCGGCTCTCGCAGAAACCCTGTCAGGCATGCGCAGAGCGATTGACGCGATTGCGGACTAGCCAACATACCCCGTCAACCATGTACAATTGAGCTATGAGCTGGTTCCGGAAATTAATGCCGTCCAAGATCCGCACTCCGGGCGGAAACAAGCGTTCCATTCCGGAAGGCTTGTGGGTCAAGTGCAACGGCTGTAGTACCATCCTCTACCGGTCCGAGCTCGAACGTAACTGCGATGTATGCCCCAAGTGCAGCCACCATATGCGCATCGGTGCACGCCGGCGGCTGGAAACGTTCCTTGATGACGACAGCACCGAGGAAATAGGTGGCGAACTTGAGCCGGTAGATATTCTCAAGTTCAGGGACAGCAGAAAATACCGGGACCGGTTGACGGCAGCACAGAAGGAAACGGGTGAGAAAGATGCACTGGTGGTCATGCGCGGCACTGTGAGTGGCCAGCCGCTGGTCGCGGCAGCCTTCGAGTTCCGGTTTATGGGTGGCTCCATGGGTGCTGTGGTCGGTGAACGTTTTATTCGCGGCATTAACGCCTGTATAGAGGAAAACATCCCGTTTATCTGCTTCTCGGCCAGTGGCGGCGCCCGCATGCAGGAAGCCCTGTTTTCCCTGATGCAGATGGCGAAGACCAGCGTTGCCCTGGCGCGCCTGTCGGCCGCCGGCATACCCTATATCTCGGTGCTGACCGACCCAACCATGGGCGGGGTTTCCGCCAGCTTTGCCATGCTGGGTGATATCAATATTGCCGAGCCGAAGGCGCTGATCGGCTTTGCAGGCCCGCGGGTGATCGAGCAGACCGTGCGCGAAACCCTGCCGGAAGGTTTCCAGCGAAGTGAGTTTCTGCTCGAACACGGGGTCATCGACTTAATTAGTGACCGTCGAGAAATGCGTGATAATATACTGAGTATATTGGGAATATTGACAGGTAAACCCGCTTCGTCAACGGCCGTACAGTAATCCGGTACCGGGCAGCGGCAGGAATACGAACCGCCTCCGGCCTGCAGCCGTCGCCCGATCATGCCACGTTTCAAGCGCCTCGCAGAGTGGTT
>JAUVNM010000170.1 GCA_030599705.1 Gammaproteobacteria bacterium | reverse complement strand
GTCGTGCCTGCATTGTCATGTCAATGCAGGCCCCAACCGCAAGGAGATGATGACGGACACGACGCTTGACGCCGTTATTCATTACCTGGAAACGGGAGCGGCCCGCACCCTCGATCTGACCGGGGGTGCCCCCGAACTGCATCCGGGCTTCCGGCGCCTGGTGACTGCCGCCCGCCGTGATGACATACACGTTATTGACCGCTGCAACCTGACCGTCCTGCAGGAACCCGGCCAGGCAGGTACCGCGGCATTTCTGGTAGACAATAAAGTTGAGATAGTTGCTTCACTCCCTTGTTATCTAAAGGATAATGTGGACGCCCAGCGCGGCGACGGGACGTTCGTTGCCAGCATCGAGGTGCTGCGTGAACTCAATGCACTCGGTTATGGCCGGGAACACACCGGCCTGCAACTGACCCTGGTGTACAACCCGCAGGGAGCCACACTGCCGCCCCCGCAACAGGCGCTCGAGCAGGACTACCGCAAGCACCTGGCTGACGCATTCGGATTGAGTTTTAACCGGTTGCTGACCATTACCAATATGCCGATCCAGCGTTTTGGCAGTACGCTGGTCTCGAGGGGACAATTCAGGAACTATATGACCTTGCTGCGGAACAATTACCGTGAGGAGAACCTTGACGGTGTCATGTGCCGTTCACTGGTCAGTATCGACTGGCAGGGCTACCTCTATGATTGTGACTTCAACCAGATGCTGGGCCTGCATGCCAGGAGCGTTGACAAGGCAAAACTGCATATCAGCGACCTGCCGGGTATTGACCTCGATGGCAATGAAATCATGATTGCCGACCACTGCTACGGCTGCACCGCGGGGCAGGGCTCCAGCTGTCGTGGCGCACTGGCAGGGTCATCCTGACAGGCATGTTTACAGCAACACTTCACCGGATCGAGTAGGTATTTTGCCATTGTAGGGCCGAATTTATTCGGCCAATCATGACACCGGTCGTCAGAACGGAAGTCTGATGAAGCGCCGGTGGTCGAATGAATTCGACCCTACAGTTGTTACCCACTCAACCAGGGGAAGTGCCATTACAGCAGCACAACAACCTGAACGAGGTATAACCATGAACGTTGAAAGCAGTGTCAAGGAACGCTACTCGCTGGGAGCGCGGCAGCGCGAGGAAGCCCTCTGTTGTCCGGTCGACTACGACAGCGGTTTGCTGGAGATGCTGCCGGATGAAATTATTTCCAGGGACTACGGCTGCGGCGACCCGTCGCGCTATGTACACCCGGGTGACACGGTACTCGACCTCGGCTCCGGTGGCGGCAAGATCTGCTACATGGCCGCCCAGCTCACCGGGTCCGAAGGACAGGTGATCGGCGTGGACATGAATGACGACATGCTGGCCCTGGCGCGCAAATACCAGGACAAGATGGCCGCCAGGCTGGGCAGCCAGCGTGTGCGCTTCGTCAAGGGCAATATCCAGGACCTGGCGCTCGACCTGGAAGCACTGGAGGACTACCTGGCCGGGCATCCCGTGAATAACCGGCAGTCGTATACCGAACTGAAGGCATGGGAACAGCGGCAACGCCGGGAACAGCCGCTGATAGCGGATGCCACTGTGGACCTCATTATCTCCAATTGTGTGCTCAACCTGGTCTCCGATCATGAAAAACAGCAGCTGGTACAGGAAATATACCGGGTACTGAAACCCGGAGGACGTATTGCCATTGCCGACATCATCAGTGACCGCCCGATCCCGGCCGCGCTGAAGAATGACTCTGAACTCTGGAGTGGCTGCCTGTCCGGTGCTTTTCAGGAAGCGGAATTCCTGCAGGCATTTGCAGCGGCCGGATTCCAGGGGGTGACGTATGACAAGTGGGACCCGGAACCCTGGCGGGTGATTGATGACATTGTGTTCCGGTCCGTGACGCTGACCGCGGTGAAGGCCTTGCCGGACAACACGGCCGGCACGGACTGCACCCTCATTTACCGTGGCCCGTTTACAGCAGTTACCGACGATACGGGACAACACTTTCCGCGGGGCGAACGCGTCACGGTGTCCGCCGCTCATCATGCCGTACTGAACAATAGTGCCTACCGCGATGCCTTTATCGATATCGGGGCGGCACAACCCGCGGCGGGCAAGGCGTGCTGTGCAGGGCCGGCCGACAGGTCACAGCCGTCGCAAACCGGCAATGCACGCTGCTGCTGAACCCGTGATTTCCATTATCGTGCCGACCCTGAACGAGGCGGGCACGATCACGGCTATGCTCCGGCAACTGCAGGACTGCCGATCTTGCGGCCACGAGATTATCCTGGTGGATGGCGGCAGTACGGACAGCACCGTGCACCGCGCACGCCCCCTGGTCGACCGCCTGTACACGGCACCCACCGGTCGTGCCTGCCAGATGCAGGCCGGTGCTGACATGGCACGCGGTGAACTGTTCTGGTTTCTGCACGCCGATACCCGGATACCGGGACACGCCTGTCAGGCCATTCTCGCTGCACTGGCATCCGGAAAACGCCAGTGGGGTTATTTCGGCGTGCAATTCCCGGAACGCATCCGGCTACTTGGACTGGTTTCCTGGTTGATGAACCGGCGTTCCCGGCTGACAAAAATTGCCACCGGCGACCAGGGGATTTTCGTGACCCGCAACCTGTTCGAGCAGGTGTCGGGATTTCAGGACATTCCACTGATGGAAGACATTGCACTCAGCCGTTGCCTGAAGCGCTATTCACGGCCTGCCTGTATCGACCTGAAACTGATCACCTCGTCACGGCGCTGGTGCCGTCACGGTATCCTGCGGACCGTCCTGCTGATGTGGTCGCTGCGGCTGGCCTATTTCCTTGGCGTATCGCCGGTTACCCTGTCGAAATACTACAAACCCCACGCTTCATGAAATTCCCGCAGTCCCGGATTCTGGTGTTCGCCAAGGAACCGGAACCCGGCAGGGTCAAGACCCGGCTGACCCCGTTACTGGGTAACCAGCAGGCCGCCGACCTCCATGCCCGGTTTGTACACAATACGCTGGAAACGGTCTGCCGTGCCGGCCTGTCACCCGTGGAACTCTGGTGCAGCCCTTCCATCGAGGCCGCTTTTTTCCGGGGCTGCCGGCAGCGCTTTGACATTACGCTGCACCAGCAGGCCCCCGGTGACCTCGGAAAACGCATGCACCGGGCCCTGTGTGACACCCTTGGCCGCAGCAACTCTGCCGTGCTCGTTGGCACCGATTGCCCCGGCCTGTGTGCCACCGACCTGGCCGAGGGGCTGGATGCGCTGGCCCGGGGGACCGGTGTCGTACTGGGTCCGGCCCGTGATGGCGGTTACTACCTGGTCGGTCTGACGCAGCCGGACCTGCACCTGTTCGACAATCTTGAATGGGGAACCGCCACCATATTCGCGGACACTGTCAAACGACTTGAGAACCGGGGTATTGACTACCACTGCCTCGCAACAAGAGAGGATGTCGACACCCCGGAAGACTATCAGCGGCTGGTTGGGAAAACCGCCAGCCCAGGATGAATCTTTGCGGTAACTGCCGGTCAAAAGCGGGTACCGGTGGCAATAACCCTGCTATGAGATATATACTTATAAATATAGATAACCCTATTGAGTCACCAGGTTTTTAACAGAATCCGGAAATCTTGAAACAAGGAGACAGGCCATGAGAAGACTCTATTTTCTGACCCCGGGGATAGACAGTGCCAAACAGATTGTCGATGAACTCCTGCTGGCCCGTATCGAGGTACGTCACATCCATATTGCGGCAGCGGACCATTATGCCCTGACCGAGGCCAACTTGCCGGAGGCCAACCTGTTACAGGAAAGTGATTTTATCCCCGCCGTGGAACGCGGCCTCGCCATCGGCGGCGTCACCGGGGTACTGGCCGGCATTGCGGCCATCGCCATTCCCGGCGTCGGGCTGGCGCTCGGTGGCGGTGCCATCCTCGGGATCGGCCTGGCAGGTGCCGGGGCCGGTGCCTGGATATCCAGCATGATCGGAATATCCGTTCCCAGTTCACGCCTGAAGGAATTTGAAGACGCCATTGCCAGCGGCGAACTGCTGCTGATGGTCGATGTTCCAAAGGCCCGTGTGGATGAAATCACGCAACTGGTCAAGCAGCATCACCCCGAGGCCGAGATCGAAGGGACCGAGCCGGTCATCCCGGCATTCCCGTAATCACACCCTGCCGGCTGTCGAAACGCCTGTATTCTCTTCAGAGATACAGGCGTATTAATTCAGCATCCGGTTCGCTGCGCTCCCACACTTCCATAAAGTACTTGTTGCGCTCGGCAACCTTGCCGGGATCATTGAAGTTGGCCACCCCTTCATAGCGACCGGGATTCTTGCGGTACAGGTAGCCGCTGGTATCGGCAAGCAGCAAGGACTCGTGGAAATTACGGTACTCCTGGCTCGGCCGGCGGATCTGGATGGCCGTACTCAGGCGCCGGGACAACTCGATCAATCGATGCCCCGAACGCACGGCCTCGCGTGAATCCTGTAACAGGATCCAGATACGTGCCCGGGTATGGGACCGTGCAAGTTTACTGACAGCTACCAGGAAGGGTATCCGGTCATATATCGCGGGCTCGAGGTTTTCCGTATGCAACAGCAGGGAACGGCTGGCCTGATCAGCCAGACACTCGGCCACGGCACGGACATCGGCGCAGCTGTCCAGTTTGAATTCCAGGTTATCGACACCCAGTTGCCGGTCGCGGATATTGTTCACACCAGGCTCCTGTGAGTTTCTCGTTTACTTATAGGAATCCTGTTTGTAGGAGCCAGCTTGCTGGCTATTTCGGTCTTTCCGGTCACCGAATTCGCCAGCATGCCCCAGGGCAGCCTCTC
>JAUVNM010000103.1 GCA_030599705.1 Gammaproteobacteria bacterium | reverse complement strand
CTGTCATCGATGCCCCAGATCTCGCCTCCGTTGGGGACGTCAACTGTGACCTCTGGTGGGAACTCGCTGCAACAGTCCACATCGGCCCGGATGATGATATCGCCGAAGAAACCCTCGTCGACCACCAGATCCACCCAACCGCTGCCCTTATCGTTGTAGTTGCAGGAATCGCCGTAGTGGTGACACTTGGCCTGGACCAAAGCGGTGTTGCAGTGCTTGGAAGTGTCCCGGCAGGGTTGCCTTCCTTGCATATTGCCGCTTTCGAATCAACCGCGTTTACGGTGCTGCTTGGCGACGCGGCTGGCATCGCCCTGGTCAGCTTTACCAGCGGTGTGCTGACGGCCAAGAGCTTTGCACGACGCAATCGTTATGAGATCGACGCCAACCAGGAACTGATCGCCTTCGGCGCCTGCAATATCGCCTCCGGACTTGCCCAGGGCTTCCCGGTAACCGGTGCAGATTCACGAACCGCAGTAAATAATGCCATGGGTGGCAAGACCCAGCTGGTTGGGGTTGTGGCGGCTGCTTCCATGCTTCTGATCCTGTTCTTTTTAACCGAGCCGCTTGCTTATGTGCCCACTGCTGCACTGGCCGCCGTGATCATGGTGTCAGCCGTGGGCCTGTTTGACTTTAATGAATTGCGCAACCTGTATGAAATGAGCCACCGTGAACTTTTGCTCTCGGTCGGAACCACGCTGGGAGTTCTGATACTTGGCGTGCTTCCCGGAGTATTGCTTGCCGTAGCCTTGTCGCTCTTATGGTTGTTGACGGTGGTGTCCCGACCTCATGACGGGGTGCTGGGACGGGTGAAGGGAATAAAAGGTTTTCATAATATTGAAGATTTCCCCGAAGCGACCACAATACCGGGGCTCATTCTGTATAGATTTGATGCAAATCTGGTGTTTTTCAATGCGGATTACTTCAGGGATCGTGTGCGTGCAGCAATCGCCGCCGCTAAAACACCCGTGGAATGGGTTGTAGTAGACGCGAGTTCAATCAATGTCATTGATGTAACCGCACTTCAAAAAGTCGACGAGCTTCAAGAGGAACTGGCTGCTCAGGGCATCGTGCTCGCCAATGCTCGTGCAAAGCAGAATCTCTCAAGATTTTTTAATCATGACTGGGGGGTGAAGCACCGTGAACTCCATGCGAAATATCGCTTTCACACCATCAAGGCAGCCGTGCGCGCTTTCAATAACCGTGTTGAGGATGGAGTATCGCCGGGGCCGGATTCCGGGAGGACTTGAAGTGAGCAGTGGCTGAAACCTTCGGTGGGGTACGGATCGCAAGCCGTACCTGAGCGTCTACTTAAGCTCGCCCAGCAACAAATCCACCATTCCCTGCGCCTGGCTTGCGTAACCGCCACCGAACAGGTTGAAGTGGTTGAGGATGTGGTACAGGTTGTAGAACGTCTTGCGGATTTTATAACCCGGATCAATCGGCCAGGCTGCATTGTAGGCAGCATAAAAGTCTCGACCGAAACCCCCGAACAGTTCCGTCATGGCGAGATCGGCCTCGCGGTCACCGTAATACACCGCAGGGTCGAAGATCGCCGGCTCACCCTCTGATGTATAGGCCTGGTTGCCGGACCAGAGATCACCGTGCAGCAGCGAGGCTTCTGGCGAATAACTGTCGAACAGGACGTGAAACTCACTCATCAGGCGCTCGCCCTGTGATACCAGCCGCCCCGGGCAGCCGTGGCGGGCGGCAAGTTCAAACTGGAACTGCAGCCGGTGCTCGCGGTAGAACGCGATCCAGTCATCCGCAAGCGTATTGATCTGTGGCGTGGAACCAATGGTGTTGTCGCGGTGCCAGCCGAACTGGTCCTGCGTGATGCGATGCAGGGCCGCCAGCCCTTCCCCGAGTGCGACCGGATCGCCGTGGCCACCAAGCGCGAGGTTCTCCATAACGATGTATGCCGAACTACCATCCTCACCGTAACAGACCGGCTCCGGGATATGCAGGGCATCACACTGGCGCAGGGCCTGCAGTCCCTCGAATTCCGCGGCGAACATGTCGACCTGCGAGGCCGTGTTGAGTTTCACGAAATAGGTTTCGTCACCATACTCGATACGCTGCGCCTGGTTGATGCAGCCGCCGCCGACGGAACCCTGCTGGCGCAGTTCGGCTCTGGTGCCGGTTGCAGCGGCGATATCGGCGGCGATGGTATCCCAGAGTGACATCAAATCTATTTTGCCACAGAGATCACGTACTAAAAAATACAGATACTGGCATCAACCAGGTAGACACGCCGCTTGTTATCGGCCACGAGGAACAGCGGATGCGGTCAGGAAGCGAGTTTCAGGCGCGCGTGCAGCGGGCTGGTGCGCGGGAAGTGCGCCAGCAGGAATTCCATCTGGTCGGCCAGCACCTGCCGTCCCTGCAGGTAGATGTACTCCGCATGCGTTGGCACAAACGGCACCGCAAGCAGCTGCATGCCGGCCTGCTCCGGGGTGTGCCCGGCCTTGTGGTTGTTGCAGCGCCGGCAGGCGGTCACGACATTGTTCCAGGTATCTTCCCCGCCATGGATCAGCGGGGTCACGTGGTCGCGCGACAGGTCGCGCACCCGGAAGCTCTCGCCGCAATACAGGCACAGCCGGGAATCACGCTTGAACAGCGCCGGATTATTCAATGGCGGAACATAGCAGTCGCGCTGCTTGGTGAGTGCGTGGTTCCGGCCATGGGTAGCGATGATGGAGTTCACCTCGATGACGCTGCGCCGGCCGGTCTTTGCGTTGATGCCACCGTGGATCCGGTAGAGCGGGGAGCCGCAGGAATAGGCCACCTGTTCGAGATGGTAGAGACGCACTGCATCCTGGTAGCCAACCCACTCAAGTGGCATACCGGATACGTCCGTCCGCAGCACCTGTTGATTCAATTCCAGCAACGTCATGGTTTATAACCTGAAGATACTATGGTTATTAACGACCTCGACAGCCTACCATGTTGCCGGGAGGTACACCAGACGAGGCCGGTCCGCCGGCCCGGAACATGCAATCAGGCGCCCTATACTATAAAGTACGCCGCAGAATCCGAACAACGATTGCAACGGGCACTGATTGACTATGGAAGACAAACTCACCTTCCGCCGTTACCAGGACGGCGACGAAACCTACCAGCGTTGGTCAGAAGATATCTTCAACGAGGACACCTCGTACAAGTGTCCTACCTATATTCACAAGACCCCGCCGTGCCAGGGCAGCTGCCCGTCCGGCGAGGATATCCGCGGCTGGCTGCAGATCGTGCGCGGCATCGAGAAACCATCGGCAGGCATGTCCTGGCAGGAATACGCGTTTCGCCGTTCCACCAATGCCAATCCGTTTCCCTCCATGATGGGTCGTGTCTGTCCGGCGCCCTGCCAGGAAGGCTGCAACCGCAACGAGGTCGAGGACTTCGTCGGCATCAACTCGGTGGAACAGTTCATCGGTGACCATGCCCTTGAGGAAGGTCTCGGCTTCGAAAAACCGGAACACGAATCCGGCAAGCAGGTCGCCATCATCGGCGGCGGCGTTGCCGGCATGGCCGCTGCCTACCAGTTACGCCGCCGTGGTCACGGCGCCACCATTTTCGACGAGCGCGCCGAACTCGGCGGCATGTCACGCTACGGCATCCCCGGCTACCGCATGCCGCGCGACGTCATGGACGGCGAGAACCAGCGCATCATCGACCTGGGCGTGGAACTTCACATGAAGACCCGCGTCGGCCGTGATATCAGTTTCGCGCAGCTGGAAAAGGACTACGATGCCATCCTGCTGGCCATCGGCGCCCAGCAGGGCCGCACCCTGAACGTCCCGGGCGGCGACGCGCCCAACTGCGTCAGCGGCGTCGCCTTCCTGGCTGCTTTCAACGAGGAACGCATGCATTTCACCGCCGGGAAGGTCGTGGTGATCGGCGGCGGTGATACCGCCATGGACGTAATCTCGGTGGCGCGCCGGCTGGGACACATCAAGAACCCGCACGAGAATGACCGCCCCGAGGCGATCATCCGCAACCTGACGGCACATGACGTGGCCACCACCGCCAGCCGCGAGGGCTCCGAGGTATTGCTGATCTACCGTCGCCCGATCGAGCAGATGCCGGCGGCCGAGCATGAAGTGGTCACCGCCGAGCAGGAAGGCGTCAAGATCCGTGGCAGCCTGGCGCCGGTGGAGCTGGTACTGGGTGAGGATGGCCGCGCGACGGCCCTGCGGGTCATCGAGGTCGACTGGACCGATGGCAAGATGACCGAAAAACAAGGCTCGGAATTCGACATTGAGTGTGACCTCGTGGTACCGGCCGTTGGCCAGAGCGGTGACCTCAGTGGCCTTGAGGAATTCGACAACGGGCGTGGACTGATTGACGCCGACAAGTTCTACCAGGTCCCGGACAAGCCCGGCTATTTCGTGTGTGGCGACATCGTACGCCCGCACCTGCTGACCACGGCGATCGGCCAGGCCTCTATCGCCGTCGACAGCATCGACCGCTACCTGGGCAGCGAGGAATATGACAGGCGCCCGAAGGTCGACGTGCATCATTTCAACCTGCTCGACAAGCTGCGCGAGACCTCGCTGGAGCCGGAGCAATACTCGAGTCAGCAGGAATGGGGCACCGACGACGCCGGCTACGCGGTCCACAATTACGAGGACCGCTCACAGCAGGAAATCATCCCCCATGATGAGCTCTTCCTCAGCCACTTCCCGTTTACGCCGCGCAACCAGCGCCTCGAAACCGGCGTCAACGCCGACGAGGTGCTCGGCAGCTTCGAGGAACGCTTCCAGGGACTGGATGAAGCCCAGGCACAGGCCGAGGCCGAACGCTGCATGAGTTGCGGCATGTGTTTCGAATGCGACAACTGCGTGATCTACTGCCCGCAGGATGCCGTACTGCGCACCCCGAAAGACCAGGCCACCATGGGCCGTTATGTCTACACCGACTACGACCGCTGCATCGGTTGCCATATCTGCGCCGAGGTGTGCCCAACCGGTTATATCAAGATGGGATTGGGCGCCTGACATCGTAGGACCGGCCCCCGGCCGGGAAGGTGGAAATTCCCCGCGAGGCGCGGGTCCTACGAAAAAAGGGGACAGATTTATTTTTCAGCCGTTGGAAAAATAAATCTGTCCCCTTTTCTTTTAAAACAAGCTAATATACTTTTCAGCTAAGCAGGAGTTCCAAGTAACCAATTGCTTAGCAAATATTTTCAATCAAGTCTATGTCACTTGCCCCGGGCTAACAGCACGACAAGTCGCATGCGGAGGGTGTTATGCCGATATGCGTTGCTGTCCCCGATGAAACCGTTCCCGGCGAACGCCGGGTCGCCCTCGTCCCGGCCGTTGCCGAGCAATTAACCCGCCAGGGCCTCGAAGTCCGCATCGAGTCCGGTGCCGGCGCCGCGGCGTTCTACCGTGACAGTGAATACACCACGGCACAGCTGACCGGCGACCGTGCCGGACTGTTCGGTGCCGCCGATATCCTGCTGACCGTGCAACCGCTCGACCGCACGGCCATCGGCCAGCTCAAGGAAGGCGCGTGCGTGATCGGCTTCCTGCACCCGCACGAGCACCCCGAATGCACCGCGCTGCTGCGCGACCGCAACATCACCAGTTTCGCCATGGAACTGATCCCGCGGCTGTCGCGCGCACAGGGTATGGACGCCCTGTCGTCACAGGCCTCCATCACCGGCTACAAGGGCGCGCTCATGGCCGCCACGCGCACCGCGCGCTTCTTTCCCATGCTGACCACCGCCGCCGGCACCATCCGCCCGGCGAAGGTGCTGATCATCGGCGTCGGCGTCGCCGGCCTGCAGGCGATTGCCACGACCAGGCGCCTGGGCGCCATGGTCGAGGCCTATGATGTCCGGCCGGAAACCCGCGAGCAGGTGGAATCCCTGGGCGCAAAGTTCGTCGACGTACACGTCAAGGCCGAGGGCAGCGGCGGCTATGCGCGCGAACTCACGGAAGAGGAAAAACAGCAGGAAGTGGCCGTGCTCGCCGAGCATGTCATCCAGGCGGACGCCATCATCGCCACCGCGGCGGTACCCGGTAAAAAGGCGCCGTGCATCATTTCAGCAGCCATGGTCGATGAAATGAAACACGGGGCGGTCATTATCGACCTGGCCGCCGAAAGCGGCGGCAACTGCGAGCTGACCGTCCCCGGCGAGGCCTTCGGGCATGAGCGCGTCATGATCTACGGCCCGCTCAACGTGCCCGCCATGCTGCCGGTGCACGCCAGCGAGATGTACGCCAAAAATCTCTACAACTTCCTGTCCCTGATTGTCCGGGACGGGGAACTCGACCCCGACTGGGACGATGAAATCGTCACGGCGTCCGTGCTCACGCATGCCGGCGAAATCCGCCATGAGCCCACCCGGAAACTCGTGGAGGCCGCATCATGATCGAAGGCATAACTGCACTGTATATCTTCATGCTGTCGGCGTTTACCGGCTACGAGGTCATCAGCCGCGTGCCGGTAATCCTGCATACCCCGTTGATGTCGGGCTCGAACTTCGTACACGGCATCGTGCTGGTCGGCGCCATGGTG
>JAUVNM010000288.1 GCA_030599705.1 Gammaproteobacteria bacterium | reverse complement strand
TAAACTTTACAATCATGTCCTTTAAAATTTTATTAAGCGCGTGCCCCATATGAATATCGCCGTTGGCATAGGGCGGCCCGTCATGCAGCACGAAGCGCGGACGCCCCTGCCCGGCCTTGCGCAACCGCGCGTACAGGTCCATCTCCTCCCAGCGCTTGAGTATTTCCGGCTCGCGGTTGGGAAGATTGCCTTTCATCGGAAAGGCCGTCTTCGGCAGGTTGAGCGTATCTTTATAGTCAGTCATTGATTGGATTCACCGCAGCGGCGCAGAGGACGCAGAGTTATAACCCATCAGGATACCGATTTAAACTATTCACCGTAAATGCATTCCCGGCCGGGGGGCCGGTCCTACCGTTCGATTGATTCTCATCCCCCACGTAGGACCCGCGCCCCGCGGGGAACGGCGTTACCGGCGGGCAAACCAGGACCGCGCCTGCTCGGCATCCCGCCGGATCTGCGCCTGTAACGCAGCAAACGACTCGAAGCGCCGCTCCTCCCGGATCTTGTGCAAAAAGCTGACCTGCACATGGCAACCGTAGATATCCCGGTCAAAATCGAACAGGTGGACTTCCAGCTGGCTGTGCGTCCCGCCGACGGTGGGCCGGGTACCGACATTGGCCACTCCCTGCAGCGGTGCGCCCGGGAGTCCGTGCATTTCCACGGCAAACACACCCGCCACCGGCGCCACGGCCCGGTGCAGGTAGATATTGGCAGTCGGAAACCCGATGCTGCGGCCGCGCTTGTCGCCATGCGCCACCCGCCCGCACATCCCGTAGGGACGACCCAGCAGAGACTGTGCCGTAACCAGATCACCGGCCTCCAGTGCCACACGGACACGGGTGCTGCTGACCCGGCTGCCATCGACATCAAACGTGTGCATGGCAACGACGGGAAACCCCTGCTGTGCACCGGCCTGTTCCAGCAAGGCAAAGTTGCCGGCGCGTTCCCGGCCGAAGCGGAAGTCATCCCCGACCACCAAGTGCCGGACACCCAGGCCCTCGACCAGGATTACGCGGACAAAATCATCCGGTGGCAGGCCGGCAAGATACGCATCGAAACGCAGGCACACGACCCGGTCGACAGCAAACGCCCGCATGGCCTCCAGTTTCTCGCGCAGCCGGGTCAGCCGCGGCGGGATGGCACCCGGTGCAAAGAATTCCCGTGGCTGGGGTTCGAACGTGATAACGGTCAGCGGCAGTTGCAGCTGGTGCGCACTATGCAAAAGTTGCTCGAGCACGGCCTGGTGGCCGCGGTGCACGCCGTCGAAATTTCCGATGGTCGCCACACAGCCGCGGTGCCGGGGACGCAGATTATGCAGACCGCGAACCAGTTCCATCTAATCGGTTTCCCGTTCACGCCACAGTGTCGCCAGCCGCAAGCCACAGGCACGCAGCCCCAGGAAATACACGATCACACCCATAGCAACCCATTGCAGCAGCTGCAGTGCCCGTTCACCGGCATTCCAGCCGATCCAGTGCAGTACATCCGGTACCCCCCACCACAGCAGGCCGGCCAGCAGACTCCCGGCCAGCCCAATCTGCAGGGAAAACCGCCACCAGCCCGCCCGCGGCCGGTAGATTTCCTTGCGGTACAGAACCGTGAACAGCAACCCGGCATTTACCCAGGCGGCCAGCGAGGTCGCCAGCGCCAGCCCGGCATGCGGTCCCGGTATATTCAGGCGCACCATGGGAAGCACGAATGCCAGGTTCAGCACCATGTTGGTCACCAGCGCCACCACCGCGATCCGCACCGGTGTGCGCGGGTCCTTGCGCGCAAAAAAGGCCGGCGCCAGCACCTTGATCAGCATGAACCCGGGGAGGCCGATGGCATAGGCCATCAGGCTCAGCCTGGCCATATCGACATCGGCGGCAGTAAAGTCACGGTACATGAACAACGTGGTGATCATGGGAGCCGCGAGGATAGACAGGGCCACCGCCGAGGGTATCCCGATCAACAGGACCCAGCGGATGCCCCAGTCCAGGGTTCGGGAAAACTCCGCATCGGAAGCATTGGCGTGACTGCGCGACAGGCTCGGCAGAATGACGGTCGACAGGGCGATCGCGAACACGCCGAGCGGAAATTCCATCAGCCGGTCGGAGTAGTACAGCCAGGTCACGCTGCCGGTCACCAGGAAGGATGCAATCAGGGTATCGATCAACAGGTTGATCTGGGCGACCGAGGAGCCGATGATCCCCGGCAGCATGAGTTTCATGATGCGCCGGACACCGGCATCGCGTACACCCCAGCGTGGCCGTGGCAGCAGCCCGATGCGCTGCACCGCCGGCAACAGGAACAGCAACTGGACCAGTCCCGCGACCAGCACCCCGCCGGCCAGCGCCAGTACCGGCTGTTCGAGTTGCGGGGCGACGCCCAGCGCCGCACCGATCAACACGACATTCAGCCAGACCGGTGCAAAGGATGCCGCCGCGAAGCGTCCCCAGGTATTCAGGATACCGGCGACAAAGGCGACCAGTGATACAAACAAAAGATACGGAAACGTCATGCGCAACATCTGCGCGGCCAGCTCAAACTGGCTGGCATCCCGGTACAGGAACCCGGGCGCAAAGATGGTGACCAGTACCGGGCTTGCCAGCACACCCACCACCGTAATCAGGGACAGGATGCCCAGCAGCGTTCCGGCCACCCGGTTGACGAGTTGCTGCACGGCCTGATGGTCGCGCTGCTCCTTGTACTCCGAGAGGACCGGCACAAAGGCCTGGGACAAGGCCCCCTCGGCAAACAGCCGGCGCATGAAATTCGGTATCTTGAAGGCGACGAAGAAGGCATCCATGGCGGCCGTGGCGCCGAAGCCGGCCATCACAATATCGCGCACCAGCCCAAGCACCCGCGACACCAGTGTCATGGCGCCAACAATCATTGTATTTTTCAGCAACTTACTGCTCATTTACTGGTTCTGCCACGGCCCGTTAACCAACTTGTCATGATAACCCAATTGCGGTCCGGTGCCGTCACCCGCAGCCATTACCAACATTGACAAATTCCCGTTAAATCCGCATAGTACGCCGTCTTTTGATAAACCGGATACAGCAGGAGCAGTACCTTTGGCCAACTCAGCACAAGCAACCAAGCGCGCACGCCAGTCAGAAAAAAGCCGCCAGCAAAACACCAGTCAGCGCTCTCGACTGCGCACCTCGATCAAGAATGTTGTCGCGGCAATCAGTGCGGGTAATGCTGATGACGCAAAGCAGGCCTACCAGGAAGCCGTCCCGGTCATTGACAGCGCTGCCGGCAAGGGG
>JAUVNM010000289.1 GCA_030599705.1 Gammaproteobacteria bacterium | reverse complement strand
GGCAAGCCCGCTCCTACGAGCTGATACCCCGCCCGCTTGCGGCGGGGCAGTTTATTTTCTAAAAAGGTAACTGTATGTCAACTGTATCCCGTTATACCGGTCTGATCGAACACTACCGTGACCGCCTGCCCGTGTCGGACGACACGCGTATTATCAGTATCGGTGAAGGCAATACGCCGCTGGTCAGGCTGGAAAACATCCCGCGCGAGATCGGCAAGGATATCGATCTCTATATCAAGTACGAGGGTCTGAATCCGACCGGTTCGTTCAAGGACCGCGGCATGACCATGGCGGTAACCCGGGCCATGGAGGAGGGCAGTCGTGCCGTGCTGTGCGCCTCGACCGGCAATACCTCGGCCGCCGCCGCGGCCTATGCCGCGCGCGCCGGTATGACCGCGTTCGTGATTATCCCGGAGGGCATGATTGCGCTCGGCAAGCTGGCGCAGGCGATGATCCACGGGGCGGTGGTCATCCAGATACGCGGCAACTTCGATGACGGCATGCGGCTTGTCAAGGAAGTAGCCGAGCATGCGCCGGTCACCATCGTCAATTCGATCAATCCCTACCGGTTGCAGGGCCAGAAGACGGCCGCCTTTGAGATCGTCGATGCACTCGGACGCACGCCGGACTTTCACTGCCTGCCGGTCGGCAATGCCGGCAACATCACCGCGCACTGGATCGGTTACAGCGAGTATGCGGGGATGAGTACACAGGCCTGTGCATTCTGTGGCGGTGACTGCAAGCATCCTTGCGCAGCCGTATCAGACAAGCGCCCGGTGATGGTGGGCTACCAGGCGTCCGGCGCGGCCCCGTTCCTGCGCGGCGAGATGGTCGATCACCCGGACACGGTGGCGACGGCCATCCGCATCGGCCATCCGCAGTCCTGGGACCAGGCCTGGAAGGTCAGGGAGGAATCCGGTGGCTGGTTCGATGAGTGCACCGATGAAGAAATTCTTGCCGCGCAGAAGTTGTTGACCTCGAAGGAAGGCATCTTCTGTGAACCGGCCTCGGCGACCTCGGTGGCCGGCGCCCTGCGCGACATCAAGGCCGGCAAGATCCCCGAGGGCAGCTGCGTGGTATGCACCCTCACAGGGCATGGTCTGAAAGATCCGGATACCGCCATCAAGCAATGCGAGGGCGACATGCTGACCGTGGATGCCGAGCTCGACGCCGTTAAAAAAGCCATTCTTGATAATCTTGCCTGACCGTTGCCGCGGCCGCACCGAGCATGTCGGGTAACGCCTGCCGTATCGCCCTGGTGGTTCCCGGGCTCTGCGGCCCGGCCATCGATGCGCCACTCGATGAGTGTCTGACCGGTGCAACACCGGCGCTCGACCGCCTGCTGAGCCGGGCGCAGCGGACGCCGGCACCGGCTACGCTGGAGGCGACCCTTGCGGCCTTTTTTGCGCCGCTCCCGGAAACCAGTGAAAAGTTTCCAGTGGCTGCGCTGACCTGGCTCGCGGATACCGGGGAATCCTGTGACCATTACCTGCTGCGCGTCGATCCGGTCCACCTGCGCGCCGACCAGTCCTGCCTGCGCCTGTTTGATACCGCGACGTTTTCCCTGGAGCCGGATGATGCCCGCGCGCTGGTGGAGACGTTTAACTATTTCTATGGCGAGCGCGGCTGGCAGCTGCAGGCACCGCACCCGCAGCGCTGGTACCTGTCATTCCCGCAGGCGCCGGCCATGACAACGGTGGCACCCGGTGATGTCGGTGGCGAGGATATTGATGACTTTCTGCCGACCGGGCCAGACAGCCGTGAATGGCATGTGCTGATGAATGAAGTCCAGATGCTGTTTCACGATCACCCCGTCAATGCAGCCCGGGTGCAGCGCGGCGAGTTGCCGGTCAACAGCATCTGGCCCTGGGGCGGGGGGGTCCTTCCGGAACAGGCCACCACCACTGTGGCCCGGGTGCTGACGGACGATCCCTTGTTGATCGGACTGGCGCAGCTGGCCGGCATTTCCCGCCGGGACCTGCCGGGATCGGCCGGGGAGCTGCCGGGCTTGCTGCTGGACGGGCTCAATCTCGTGTTGGTCGATTCCCTTGAGAAAGCGGCACGCTACGGGGATATCGAGGCATGGTCGGAAGGCATCGGGCAGCTCGAGCGTGCGTGGTGTGCTCCCTTGATCAAGCTGCTGGAGGGCCGCCGGCTACAATCACTGGAACTGTACCCGGTCCATGGCGAGCGCTATACACTCGGGCGGCGCAGCCTGAAACACTTCTGGAAACGCACGCGTCCGTTTACCGCCCTCTGCCGTAATGACTAGTACGATTATCCGCCGGCCGACGATTACCGCCCCGGGACTCTTGCCCGAGGGCTTGCCGCCCGTGCTGCAGCGCGTCTATGCCGCACGTCACATCACGGCGGCGGCTGAACTGGAGTACTCGCTTGAGCGGCTGCAAACCCCGGAGCGCCTGGGCGGTCTCGAGGCTGCCGTGGCGTTGCTGACAGCAGCCGTCACCGCCGGGCAACGCCTGCTCATTGTCGGCGATTTCGATGCAGACGGGGCCACCAGTTGCGCACTGTGTATGCGTGCCCTGCGCAGTCTGGGTGCCAGTGATGTGCACTACCTGGTGCCAAACCGGTTCGAATACGGTTATGGCCTGACACCTGAAATTGTCGAAGTGGCGGCGCAACAGCAACCCGACCTGATTATCACGGTCGATAACGGTATTTCCAGTGTCGCCGGTGTCGCCGCGGCACGGGCGCACGGGATCAGGGTGCTGATCACCGATCATCACCTGCCCGGCGAGCAGTTGCCGCAGGCCGATGCCATCGTAAACCCGAACCAGCACGGCGATGCGTTTCCCAGCAAGCACCTCGCCGGTGTCGGCGTGGCGTTTTACGTGATGCTGGCATTGCGTGCGGAATTGCGGCGGCGTGACTGGTTTGCGCAGCAGGCCATCCCGGAACCGAACCTTGGCCAGTTACTGGACCTCGTGGCGCTGGGAACGGTGGCCGACGTGGTGCCGCTGGATCACAACAATCGCATCCTGGTTGAACAGGGCTTGCAGCGCATTCGTGCGGGACGTTGCGTTCCCGGTATTCGCGCCTTGCTGCAGGTGGCACGGCGGACGCAGGCGCGCTGTATTGCCACGGATCTCGGGTTTGCCGTCGGGCCGCGCCTGAATGCCGCCGGGCGCCTCGATGACATGTCACTGGGGATCGAGTGCCTGCTGGCCGATACGGAGCCGGCAGCGCGCGGCCAGGCCGCGCCACGGGATTGCCAGAACCGCGAGCGCAGGGAAATC
>JAUVNM010000014.1 GCA_030599705.1 Gammaproteobacteria bacterium | reverse complement strand
TATGCAGATCAGCGGGGAGCATTTTTCCGGAATTGGCCCCGGAATGTTTGTCCCGGTGTGCGGTTATCAGTCGAGATCCTTGCTGATAACCTTGCGGCCACGGTAATAGCCGTCCGGACTGACGTGGTGACGGCGGTGCGTTTCACCCGTGGTGGGTTCGATCGACAGCGCGACCTCTCCCAGTTTGTCATGTGAACGGCGCATGCCGCGTCTGGATGGCGTCTTGCGGCTCTTTTGAACAGCCATGGCATTAACTCCTTAAGATAACGTACTACAGTTTCTGTTTCAGTTGCTCCAGCACGGCAAACGGATTGTCCCGTTGCGCGGAATCTGGCGCATGATAATCGGCGGTAACCCCCCGGCAGTTACCCGTATCCTCATGTAACGGGGCTATCGGCAGGGTCAGCAGCACTTCGTCCGCAAGCACCTCGGCAAGCAGCGCGGGTTCCGCTGTCACGATCAACGGTTCGTACCGGTCTGTCAGGTACTGCACATCATCCGGATCCTGTACCAGTCCCAGCCGGAATCTCACATCGAGCGGATAATCCATCGACTCCAGACAACGCTGGCACTGCAACTCCAGCATGCCCTTGATCGAGCCTGCCAGGTAGCGTGTACCTTCCTGGCCCCGGCCAAGCTCGAGCACCACTTCAAGTTCACCTTCCCCGGAGACCGTCAGTGGCAATACCCTTGTCAGGCTGACCAGCGGTATCCGGCCCCTGATGACACGCCCCGCCTCGGCAGCTGCATACAGATCAAGACGATCCGGCAGGTGGTCTTTCATAACCCGCGTATACTATATTGCGGTCAGAAATGTGTCAAAGAAAAACCCCGGGTTTTTCATACACTTTTCACAGGATCGTCGCAATAATCGAGGAATCTGCATGATTGCGTCAGCACGCCGGCTCATCCTGGCCTCAACTTCACCGTTTCGCAGGGAACTGCTCGGACGCCTGGGTGTGGCTTTCGAGACTGCCTCACCGGACGTGGATGAGAGCCGCCGGGAGAACGAATCCGCCATTGCCCTGGTGAAACGACTGTCGGAAGCCAAGGCCCGCGCCATTGGTGCTTCACAACAGGGTCTGGTGATCGGCTCCGACCAGGTGGCCACCCTCGGGGAAACCGTGCTCGGCAAACCGGGCAGCCACGAACGCGCCATGGAGCAACTGCGCCAGCTATCAGGTCAATCTGTGATTTTCCAGACCGGGCTGTGCCTGCTGGACAGTGAAACCAATATGCTGCAGCTGGATGTGATTCCCTTCACGGTGCATTTCAGGGAACTGGATGATGCACAGATTGATCGCTACCTGCGCCATGACCAGCCCTACAATTGCGCCGGCAGCTTCAAGTCGGAAGGACTGGGGATCACGCTGTTCGAGCGCATGGAAGGCGACGACCCGTCCGCACTGATCGGACTGCCACTGATCCGCCTGACCGCGATGCTGGAAAAGGCGGGAGTATTCATTCCCTGAATACGGGCTATCAGCGAATAGAACCAGCCCCGCTATTGATGATGTCACCCAGGCTGCGCGCCATGGCCACGCCGATGCGGTCGCTGAGGCGCTCGAGCAGGTCAGGCTCCTGGGTGAATTCGACAATCTCCTCGGCGCCGATAATTTCACGGGCCACGTAACTGCTGCTGCCAATGGCATCCACCAGCCCCAGTTCAATGCCTTCATCACCGGTCCATATCAGCCCGGTGTAGAGTTGCGAATCATCCTGCAGGCGGTCACCGCGCCCTTCCCTGACCGCCGTCTTGAATTGCTCGTGGATACTCCCCAGCAGTTTCTTGACGTGTTCGACATCGGCGGACTTCGAGGGTAAAAACGGGTCCAGGAAGCCCTTGCTTTCACCCGCGGTATACAGGCGGCGCTCGACACCCAGCTTCTTCATGGTGTCCACGAACCCGAAGCTGTCCATGCGCACCCCGATGGAACCAATAATACTGGCACCGTCAACGTAAATTTTATCCGCTGCCGCCGCAACATAATAGCAACCCGAGGCGCAGACATCGGTGACCACGGCATACATGGGTGTATCCGGGTTTTCCTCCCGCAGCCGCTTGATCTCGTCGTAGATATAACCGGACTGGACCGGGCTGCCGCCGGGCGAATTGAGCCGCAGGATGACACCGGCGGTATTGGAGTCCTCAAACGCTTCCTGCAGGCCCTCGATAACGTCTTCGGCATTCGCCTCGGACTCATCCGAGATGATGCCGCGCATGTCAACCAGTGCCGTGTGTTTCTCGCCGGTCTTGTCCAGTGACGGCCATTCCGACGGCCAGTACAGCAGCAGGAGCGCACCCAGATACAGGGCCAGCAGACACTTGAAAAATACGTTCCAGCGACGCGTCCGGCGTTGTTCGTTAATGGAGGCAAAGGCGAGCCGGTTGACCAGGTCCTGATGCCAGTTGTCCTTGCCACTCAGGGCTTCATCCAGTGATTCAAAAACGGGGGACCGCTGTTTCGACTGTTTTCCGGTTGTCTCGTTATCTGACATAGTTGTTACCGTAACGTTAGATCCTGGTTAATCGGGAATAATACCGGCATGGCGCATCCAGCCTGGCAGTTCAGCGATATGCCGCAGACTGGTCAGTGGTGCATGCCGGGCCAGCCGTTCCCCGCTGTGCACGCCGCAGGTCACCGCAACCTTGCCGGTACCGGCGTTGGTTGCCATCTCCATATCATACTCGGTATCGCCGACCATGATAGTCTGCTCCGGCCGTACATCCAGTGACTGCATCACATCAATCAACATTTGCGGGTGCGGCTTCGAGGGTGCCTCGTCGGCACAGCGGGTGGCATCAAACATCCCTGCCAGACCGGTCTCACCCAGCACGCGTTCCAGACCGCGGCGCGCCTTGCCGGTGGCCACCCCGAGCAGCAGATGATGCTGCCGGCAGAGGTCCAGCATGTCCCTGACCCCGTCGAACAACTGCGAGGCAGAGGAGCCGAACCAGTGACGCCGGTAATGAACGACGAATGCGTCGTGAAATGCCGCGTCCTGACCGGGCACCAGTGTATCGATAGCCTCGCGCAAACCCAGCCCGATGACATTCTTTAGCGTCTCATCGTCCATGGCCTCCAGTGACAGGTCGCGGATGGCCGCGTGCAGGCAGGAGACAATCTGTGCCTCCGAGTCCATCAGGGTCCCGTCCCAGTCAAACACAACAAGACGAACCGCGCCGGCTACGGGGTACTCTGTTGATACGGTCGAACCTTCAGTCACCGGCTTCCGTCTCCAGGTTATCAAGTACCTGCTTCAGCTCATCTCCCAGGGGCGTACTGACCGTCAGTACTTCGTCACTGGCCGGCTCGGTAAACTCAAGCAGTTGCGCATGCAAAAACAACCGGCGCAGGCCGAGGGTTTTCATGGCGCGGTTGAATTCGGAATCGCCGTAGCGGGTATCGCCGGCCAGCGGGTAGCCGATGTGTGCGGCATGCACACGGATCTGGTGGGTACGCCCGGTGTGCAGGTCCACCTCGACCAGGCTGGCAGCCGCATACACGCTAACGGGACGGAAGACTGTTACCGCTGATTTGCCATCGGCATCGACCTTGACAACCCGTTCCCCGCCCTGCAACCGATTCTTGGCAAGTGCTGCCGTCACCCGGCGGCGGCCATCCGTCCAGCGGCCGCGCACCAGCGCCAGGTAGCGCTTGGTTATCTGTCCGGCACGCAGTTGCTCATGCAGGGCACGCAAGGCACTGCGCCGCTTGGCAATAATCAGGCAACCCGAGGTGTCACGGTCCAGCCGGTGTACCAGTTCGAGGTATGGGGCATTCGGACGCCGGGCCCGCAGCGTCTCGATGACGCCATAACGGATACCGCTGCCGCCGTGCACCGCCATACCCGACGGCTTGTCGATGACCAGCAAGCGTGCATTCTCGAACACGATGCATGACTCGATATCCGCCAACCGGTGTCCGGGCAGCGCCGCTGGCGGCCCGGCCGCGACTCGTACCGGCGGTATCCGGACCCGGTCACCGGCCTTGACCTTGTAGCGGGGCTGGATCCGGCCGCTGTTGACCCGCACCTCGCCACGCCGCAGGATCCGGTAAATTTTACTGCGCGGCACCCCCTTGAGATGCCGCGACAGAAAATTGTCGATGCGCTGCCCGGCATCCTCCCGGGACACTTCGACCAGGCGGACTTGTGGGGATTGCTTGTCTGCTGCAGATTCCATACTAATTAGTTGGTGCATTTTGAAGCACGGCATTGTACCGCCTTGCCCGGCACGGGTCAGGGGCCATGATTGCGGGTAACCGGCAACGTTGTTATAGTGCCCGCTCGACGTGACCCATTTGCCTGACAATGCGACGGGTAATTCACGTCCGCGACACCCATTCAGTACTGAAGGTCACAAGCTGAATAAAAGCGAATCTTCAGTGTGTTCAGACAATAACTGGACAAAATAACTGGTTTATTTGATAGACAACAAGCGCCCCGTGATCCTGCAACTGCAACTCAAACTTCTGAATATCCTTCGTCGATCCTGGCTGGCGTGCAACGCCCTGCCTGACAATACCTGGCCGTCGACGACCGCATCACAGATGCCTTGCAGTATACCGGCCACGGCTGAGCGCACGAGAGACATACAACATGAAAAGAATGCTCATCAACACGACGCAGCCCGAAGAGCTGCGTGTCGCCCTGGTCGATGGCCAGAAGCTCTACGACTTGGATATCGAGGTTCCCGCCAAGGGACAGAAAAAATCCAACGTCTACAAAGGTAAAATCACCCGCGTCGAACCCAGCCTGGAGGCGGCGTTTGTAGAGTACGGTGCCGAACGGCACGGTTTCCTGCCACTCAAGGAAGTGGCACGCAGTTACTTCTCCGATTCTGCCAGGGAAAGCAGCGGCCGGCAGAGCATCAAGGATGCCCTCAGGGAAGGCCAGGAACTGATTGTCCAGGTCGAGAAGGAAGAACGCGGCACCAAGGGCGCTGCCCTTACCACCTTTATCAGTCTTGCCGGACGTTACCTCGTCCTGATGCCCAACAACCCCCGTGCCGGGGGCGTGTCCCGCCGCATCCAGGGCGAAGACCGCAACTTCGTACGCGATGCCATGAGCGCCATGGACATCCCCGAGGGGATGGGCATGATCGTGCGCACCGCCGGGATTGGCCGCAGCACCGAGGAACTGCAGTGGGACCTCGATTATCTCGTCACCCTGTGGGACGCCATGAAAAAGGCCTCGGATGACCGGCCTGCCCCGTTCCTGATCTACCAGGAGAGCAACGTCATCATCCGTGCCCTGCGTGACTACCTGCGCAAGGATATTACGGAAATCCTGGTCGATGGGCAGGAGGTCTATGACAAGGCACATGCCTTCATGAAGCAGGTGATGCCGCATAACCTCAGCAAGTTGAAACTCTACAAGGACTCCACGCCACTGTTCAGCCGCTTCCAGATCGAGTCCCAGATCGAATCCGCTTTCCAGCGTGAAGTCACCCTGCCAGCCGGCGGCGCCATCGTCATCGACCATACCGAGGCGTTACTGTCGATCGATATCAACTCTGCCCGCGCCACCAAGGGCAGCGACATCGAGGAAACCGCCTTGAACACCAATCTGGAGGCCGCCGATGAGATTGCCAGGCAACTGCGTATCCGTGACCTGGGTGGACTGATTGTTATCGACTTTATTGATATGCAACCGTCGCGCCACCTGCGCGATGTGGAGAACCGCTTGCGCGATGCGTTGAAGATGGACCGCGCCCGGGTGCAGATTGGCCGGATTTCCCGTTTCGGCCTGCTCGAGATGTCACGCCAGCGCCTGCGCCCGTCACTTGGTGAATCCAGCCAGATCGTCTGCCCGCGCTGCACCGGCCAGGGAACCATTCGGGGTGTTGAATCACTGTCACTCTCGGTACTGCGCATCATCGAAGAAGATGCGATGAAGGAAAACACCATTCGCGTGCTGGCTCGTGTCCCGGTAGCTGTCGGCACCTATTTGCTGAATGAAAAGCGTGAACTGCTGATGGACCTGGAAACACGGCATCATGTATCGGTGATGCTGATCCCGTCACCTGCCCTGGAGACTCCCGGTTATGACATCCAGCGCATTCGCCGCGACGAGTTGCCGGAATCCTCGAGCGAACGCAGTTATCACCTGGTCAAGACGGAGCCTGAAGAAGATGCGGCAAACGAGATGGCAACCGCGCCCCGGCCGGCTGCCGAACAACCGGCCGTTAAAACGCTCGCCCCGGCGTCACCGGCACCGGAACACAAACCTGTCAGTAAACCGGCCATCGCAAGGAAACCGGGGCTGCTGAAGCGCCTGTTCACCAGCCTGTTCAGTCGCACCGAAGAACAACCGCAACCCGACAGACAGCGCAGCAAACCCCGCCGCAGCCAGCAGTCGACACGCGGCCGTCGCGGGGGGCAACGGGAACGTCAAAGCAGCACCCAAAGCCAGGGCAGAAAACGCAGCAGCGGCGGTCAACGACCGTCCGCAAACCGGCAGCCACGCCGTGACAGTAGCCAGAAAGAAGCGTCGCGCAACCGTTCCTCACAACACGACAGGGAGAAACCGACGGGTACCAGCGAGCCGGAAAACCGGCAAACCGCCGAATCAGGTGACCAGCAAACCGGTCGTGGACGTAGCCCGAGACGTGGCCGCCGCGGCGGACGCCGGCGTTCATCCGGCCAGAGCCGCAGCCCGGATGACCAGAACAATCCGCAAGCCGGTAAAGACCAGGCCACACCCGACAACAAGAGCCCGGACAAGCCGAATACCCAAGCGGACAATCCCCAGGCAGAACGCAACGGGAAAACTGACACCACGGCAACCCCGGAAAACCGGAGCGCGCCCGGCAACCCGGCGCCTGCTACCGGTGACAGCGGAAAACCGGCTCCCGATAGCGCACCGCCACCGGCAGCGCCGTCATTGGTCCGCGACAGCGCAGCAAATACCCCGGTCGAACAACAGCCCGCGGAGAACAGCTCACCGCCCCGGCCAACAGAAAAGACGACGGCATCCTGACAGTCCGGAATCAGACTCCGTGCTGCTCACGTATATCCACGAGTAGCCCGCGGGAAGCCTGCTCGATCAGATCGAGCACACGTTCAAACCCGGTGACCCCACCATAATAGGGGTCCGGTACTTCCTGCATACCGAGTTCAGGAGCATACTCCAGGAACAGGCGCAACTTGTCTGCATGGTCTGGCGGGCAGATCGATAGCAGCTTGTCGTAATTATCCCGATCCATCGCGAGCACGTAATCAAATTCCTGGAAATCCGACTCAGCGACACGCCGGGCACGCTGCCCACCCAGGTCAACACCGCGTTTCATTGCCGTGGCCCGCGCGCGTTCATCGGGTGGCTCCCCCACGTGGTAGGCGTAGGTTCCTGCCGAATCAACCTCGATGGCATCCGACAGCTCTTCGCTGTTCACCAGGTGCGCGAATACACCCTGTGCCGTCGGTGACCGGCAAATATTTCCCATGCACACAAACAGGACCTTGACCATCACGCTACCCCATACCCGAATAATCTTGCCATCAAAAGCATTATCCAATGCTATACTTTACACAAACTATTATCTGCAATAAACTGATTTATATATTAATTATAAGAATGTCATGCAACTAAATGTAGGAGCCAGCTTGCTGGCGAATCCAGTGTCCGGCAAGAACGTGTTCGCGAGCAAGCTCGCTCCTACTGGTCCACGGACACATCTCCATGCCGGGTTCGCCCACAAACTTTCTGTAAAGCCTCAATTATTTAACATCAACTGCTCGACCAGTGCCAGGTCCTCTGCAGTATCCACGCCCGGCCCCGGCACCTCGGCAGTAATGCCGACATGGATTTTGTAGCCGTGCCAGAGGACACGCAATTGTTCCAGTTTTTCGAACACCTCCAGCGGCGCCTGTTCGAGTTCGCTGTAGTGTTTCAGAAATCCTGCCCGGTAGGCGTACAGGCCGACATGGTGCAGCACCGGGTTAACACCGTCCATCCCGCTACCCGTCTCATGCGGGTCCCGGTGCCAGGGTACCGGGGCACGACTGAAATACAGGGCGTAGCCTTCACGGTCGAGCACCACCTTGACGACATGCGGATCGGTTTCGTTGATGGATGATTCCAGCGGATAGGCCAGCGTCGTTATCGACGCCGGTTCATGCGCGGCAAGATCACTTGCCACCTGGTTTATAAGCGCGGCCGGCATCAGCGGTTCATCGCCCTGCAGATTGACGACAATCACCCCGTCATCCCAGCCTCTTGCGGCAACCACCTCGGCAAGTCGTTCGGTACCGGATGTGTGTTCAGCGGACGTCATGCACACATCCGCCGGAAACTGGCGGGCTGCCGCCTCGATGCGCTCATCATCGGTAGCGATAACGACCTCGTCCGCCCCGCTCTCGGTGGCCCGCTCGTGAACATGCTGCAGCATGGGCCTGCCGGCCAGCTCACGCAGTGGTTTGCCGGGCAGCCTTGACGACGCGTAACGTGCCGGAATAACAACCTTGAAGGAATCGTTCATACCGGATTGGTCATCTCAGGCAGGAGTTGCCCGGAACATCTACAGCTCTTCCTCTGCAGGCAGTTTACGCGCCTCTTCCTCGAGCATGACCGGGATATCATCCTTGATCGGATAGGCCAGCCGATCGGCCTTGCAAACCAGTTCTCCCGCCTCCTGCTTGTAGACGAGCGGTCCCTTGCAGACCGGGCAGGCAAGAATATCAAGTAATTTTTTGTCCATTCCCAACTCCGTCCTGGCCACACTCAGGTAGCAACCACCCCTGGTGGCAGGGTCTCTGCACCGAGCAATTCGAGGACCCGTGCACTGAAATCTGCTCCCATGTCGATTGTAACAGGGACGTACCAGGCGTTCCGCAGCCCGAACCCCCGACACTTTACGGCATCCTTGGCCGTCATCAGTACCGGCAGCTCATCGCCGAATGCCACTTCACCGGCTGTGTAACCATGATGGTCAGGAAATACATGCTCTTGCGCGCGAATACCGGCTTGCCGAAGGGCATCAAAAAAACGCTCCGGGTTGCCGATGCCGGCCACGGCGTGCACTTGCTGCCCGCGAAAATCTGCCAGCTCCCGGACGTCATTTTCATCATCGAGACCGAGCGCATGCAGGGTCCGCATCCGCATTGGAAATTCACCGTGGTTACCCAGGCCGTTGACCACCAGCAAGTCAACCTGCCCAAGCCGGCTGGCGGGCTCGCGCAACGGACCCGCCGGCAGACAGAAGCCGTTACCCATCCGCCGCACACCGTCGATGACGGCGATTTCGATATCCCGCTGCAATGCATAATGCTGCAGCCCGTCGTCACTGAGTATCACATCACAGCCGCTGTGTTCCAGCAGGGCCTGCGCGGCCTGTACCCGTTGCGGTCCGACGGCCATGGGGCAATCGATCATACCGGCCAGCATGACGGCCTCGTCACCGACCATGACCGGATCACTGTCCGCACGCACCTGCTGCGGCCAGTGGCGCGCCTTGCCCCGGTAACCGCGGGCGATGATTCCCGGGCGGTAACCGGACTGCTTCAGTAACCGGGCGAGCCAGCCCACCAGTGGGGTCTTGCCGGTACCACCAACCGTCAGGTTACCGACCACCACGACCGGAACCGGCAGACGTGCGCGCGGCAGCAGGCCTGCCAGGTAAGCAAGACGCCGCAGGCGCGCAACCAGGCAATAGATAAACGCAAGCGGTGTCAGCAGGATCAGCCAGGGGCTGCGGGTATACCAGCAATACTCCAGGCGCTTCATGTCACCGGTTTGCGGGGCCTATTCTTCCTCGATCTTCGAGGTTGCCAGCGAGATATGAATCAAGCCCAGCTGGGCGGTTGCATCCAGCGCGCGAATGACGGCCTGGTGCGGTGTGTTGGCATCCGCCCTGATGGTCACGGGAATATTCTCCCGTTTGCCAGCCGCTTCCCTGATCGCACCCTTGAGCGTCTTTAGCGTGGTGTTGACGACCTGGCGATCACCAATGAAATAACGTCCCTGGGCATCGATGAGAATTTCCAGTGACTCGTCGTCGGGCTTGCTGGCCGCCGCGGTCGCCTCCGGTAATTCGATCTGGATGCGGGACTGGTGTTCGAATGTAGTAGACACCATGAAGAAAATCAGCAACAGGAACACCACATCGATCAATGGCGTCAGGTTGACTTCGGGTTCGTCCTCGTTGTCAGGTTGCAGGTTCATCAGTCAGTCACGGGGACTCGTCAATATCGTGCGCGCGTTGACCATGCATGACTTCCACCATGCGCATCGCTTCCTGCTCCATGCGGATGACCAGCATCCTGACGCGGCCCCTGAAATAGCGGTAAAACATCAATGTCGGAATGGCGACTGACATGCCGGCAGCCGTGGTAATCAATGCTTCCGAGATACCGCCAGCCAGTGCACCCGGGTTGCCGACCCCTTGCGTCGTAATGGTGGCAAACACCTTGATCATGCCAATCACGGTACCCAGCAGTCCCAGCAACGGGGTGATGGCTGCGATGGTGCCAAGTGAATTCAGGTAACGCTCGAGTTCATGCACGACATGCCGGCCGGTGTCCTCGATGCTGTTTTTCATTACATCGCGACTCTCGTTCCGGACCAGTATGCCCGAGGCGAGAATACAGCCCAGCGGCGAACTCGACTGGAGTTCCATAAGGTGTTTGTCATTGAGCTGATTTATTTTCTCCCAGCGCCAGACCTGGGCAACCAGGTTCTTGGGCAGTACCCTGCGCACCTGCAGGGACCAGATGCGCTCGACAATAATCGCCAGCGTGACCACCGAGCAAATAATGATGGGCAGCATCAGCCAGCCGCCCGCTTGCACCATTTCTAGCACTTGTTCACCATCCTGTGTCACTCCCAAAGTCATGTGGCCTTGCCGGAGCAAGGATAACCGCTGCAGATAATACTTGATTTGGGGCGGCTGCCAAACTGATTATTCGCTACACCTGCCGCTTCGCCAGTAGCGCCGCTGGCGGCAGCGCCACCCGCCTGGCACGACGTCCCCGGGCACGGCCGGCAAGTGCACGCTGATGGCCCCGTGCCGGGCACTGTCAAACAGCCGTGCCCCGCCGGCACGATAGCGTTCCACCACCTGCTCGCGCGGCAACCGGTAGCGGTTCCGGTAGCCGACAGGAAACAGGGCATAATCCGGGGCGACTGCCCTGATAAATGCTGCTGAAGAGGATGTCATGCTGCCATGATGCGGCACCGTCATCACCTCCGCCGCCAATGTTGAACCACTATCCAGCAGGGCCTGTTCGGCAAGCGCCTCGATGTCGCCGGTCAACAGCAGTCGCTGCCCCCCGGTTGAGGTAATGCGGATCACGCAGGACGCATTATTTCCCGTGTGCCGGGACCCGGGCCCGGGATGCAGAACGACAAACTCGACACCATCCCATACCCAGCGGTCGCCACGCCGGCAGGCGCCTGCCTCCCGGTCTTCGATGAGGCCGGGGACACCGGCTGTCAGCTGGTCAACCGGAAAGGCCCCCAGCAGTGACCGGGCGCCCCCGATATGGTCATTATCACCATGACTGATGACCAGCCTGTCAATGCGTTCGACACCCTGATGACGCAGGAACGGCGTCACGACGGCCTGCCCGGTATCAAAGGTCGGACTATAGGACGGCCCGGTGTCATATACCAGGGTGTGCTGACGGGTCCGCACCACCACTGACAACCCCTGCCCGACATCCAGCAGGGTCGCCTGGACCTCCCCTGCTGCCGGTGCAGCCGGCCTGACCGCTACCAGCGGCAACAACAATACCGTGCCCAGCCAGCGGCCTGGCGTCCCGCGCGGGGCCAGCAGCAACAGGACCCCGGCCGTCGCCGGAACCAGGGTCCACGCCAGCGGTGCATGCTGCTGCAAGTTCGAGAAATCCTGACGGCCGAGTAATTCGAGCCAGGGCCACAGGATATCCATCAGCCACGCCGCAAGCCCCAGCACCTGCTCGCTGGCCCAGGGACTGACGGCTACCAGCAGCCCGCCGACCAGGGCCAGCGGCACAATCAGCAGACCGGTCAACGGGACGGCAACCACGTTGGCCAGTGGCGCCACCAGGGATGCCTGTTGAAACAGCACCAGCAACAGCGGCAACAGGCCAAACGCCAGCACCAGGTGTGCCCGGGTCCACTGACGCCACTTGCCTTCCTGTCCGTGACGTCCTGCCGCGATGTAGACGAGCAACGCGACCGCCCAGAACGACAACCACCAGCCCGGGGCCAGCACGGAGAGTGGATCAAGAATCAATACCGCAATCACGGCAACACACAAAACGTGCGTGGCGCGCACGTAACGACCGGCAAGTACAGCCAGCATTGCCACGCACAGCATAATGAGTGCACGGCGTGTCGGAATGCCGAACCCCGCGAGCAGTGCATAGAACAGCCCTGCCGCCAGGGCCAGCACCGCGGCGGCCCTGGCGGCGGGAATGCGCTCCGGCAGCCGCCCGCTACGCGCCCAGGCACCCCGCACCAGCAAAAAAACCAGGCCCGACACCAGGCTGATATGCAGCCCCGAAATTGCCATCAGGTGGCTGGTCCCGGTCGCGCGCAGGATCTCCCACTGTGCCGGCGTGATCGCATTGCGATCACCGATAACCAGTGCCCGTATCAGCCCCAGACCGGGAGTCGCCGGCGCCATGCGATCGAAGTGTGCGGCAATGACGGCGCGCAGATTGTCCACATAGCCGGACTGGTTGTGTCCGAGCAGCTGGTTACGTGCATCCTTGCGAACATAACCGGTGGCCCGGATGCGCTGCTGGAACAGCCAGCGCTCGTAGTCAAAGCCCCCGGGATTCGCATAGCCATGCGGCTGCTTCAGGCGCACGGCCAGTTGCCAGCGGTCACCGGAGGCCGGCACTGTTGTCGTGCGATACCAGCCGAGACGGACCGTCGCCGGGTAAGCCTCCCAGCCATTCCCGGCATCCATTCGATCGGCTGCGAACAGCAACCGGTAATCCCGCCCTGACATCAGCCGCGGGATATCCACCACCCGGCCCTCGATCAACACGGTTTGACCTTCCAGCGCCGGGTCCAACACCGGCCTGAGCGCCAGTTCGGCACGACCTGCTGCCCAGAAGAAGCCGATTACAAGGGCCGCAGGCAACCATGCCAACCGCCAGCGCAGGCAGCCGAGACACAGCGGGACCAGTACGTAGCCGTACCAGGGCGGCAGCGCCGGCATGAGTTGCAGCAGCAACACACCGGCAACAAAAGCGAGAGTGATGGTAATCATGTTCATCCGTGAACACACATCCTGTTACTTTATTACTTATTCATTACTGCTCCATAAACTCCCTCTCCCACAGGGAGAAGGGACGCTCTTCTTTATTCACTGGTCACTGCTGTTCGATATAACCGTCCTTGAGCATCAGTACACGGTCGAGCCGTTCCGCGATCTGTATATCGTGGGTGACAACAATCAGGCTGGTGCCGAGTTCCCTGTTCAGTTCCAGCATCAGCTTGTAGACCTGTTCCGCATTGGCCCGGTCAAGGTTGCCGGTCGGCTCATCGGCAAGAACACACTGCGGCTGTGTTACCAGTGCCCGCGCAACGGCCGCACGTTGCCGTTCACCGCCGGACAGTTCACCGGGCTTGTGCGACAGGCGTGCCGCCAGACCGACCTTTGCCAGTATCGCCTCGGCGCTGGAGGCGGCAGCGACCGGTGCTGCCCCGCCCAGCAACAACGGCATGGCGACATTTTCCAGTGCTGTGAATTCCGGCAGCAAGTGATGAAACTGATACACAAACCCGAGCGCCCGGTTGCGCAACTGTCCGAGTTGTACGGCATTCAGGCGATCGACCGGCTTGCCGCTGATACAGACCTGGCCACTCGTGGGCGTATCCAGCCCGCCCAGCATATGCAGCAAGGTACTCTTGCCACTGCCCGAGGCGCCCATGATCGC
>JAUVNM010000348.1 GCA_030599705.1 Gammaproteobacteria bacterium | reverse complement strand
TGGCCCAGCCCTTGGGAAAGTATTCGCCGTGCATGCCGTTGGGGTCGGGCAGGATAAAAAAGCTGTCGATCTCATCCTCGCGGCAAATGTGCACATATTCGCGTGACAGCGACAATGAACTGGTCGGGCAGATATCGACACACAGCCCGCACCAGCAGCAACGCCCGTAATCGATCGCGGGGCGTTCGTTACGCACGCCCGTCACGGGATCGTCCGGAAGCCCGGGGATGCGCACCATGGTAATGGCCGCGTTGTCACAGACCTTCTGACAGGTGCTGCAGCCAATGCACAGTTCCCAGTCGTTGACATGAAAACCGCGGTAGTTGGCCGAGGCCTCGCGCGGCCGCATCGGTTCGGTGACCGGCTTGCGCGCGAAGAAACCCAGAGCCTTGAGCGGGTTGAGAATACTGCCCTTGTACTTGTACGGGATGTCTTCCATTAGCGGTCCACCTCCGGCGGACAGGCATCCAGTGAAAACATGATCTGGGCGATGTCTTCCAGACGCGCGCCAATGGCGAGTTTTTCCAGCACCTGCACGGCATGCATCGCGGAAGGTCCGCGCACATGGACGCGGTACGGCTTGTCACCCCCGGTCGACACTACATAATAGGCCAGCTCACCCTTGGACGATTCAACGCGCGGATAGCTCTCACCGGCCGGGACGTTCCAGGCCAGCGGGTTGGGAATCGGACAACGCACCGGTCCCTTGATCGACGGCAGCCGTTCGATCACCTGGCGCAGAATCCGGATGCTCTGCTTCAGTTCCGCACGGCGCACCAGGTTGCGCGACAGGGCATCACCACCCGGCTCGGTCGGGATATCGAAATCGATCTGGTCGTACACCAGGTAGGGGTCGTCACGGCGCACGTCGAATTCGAGTCCCGTCGCGCGCAGGGGCGGTCCGGTCACCCCCCACTTCAGTGCCTGCTCCTGGGTCATGGTGCCGACATCACGGGCACGGCGGATAAACACCTGGTTGGTGAAGAACAGGTTGTCATAATCGGGCAGGCGCGATTCCAGGTAATCGAGCAGGCTGCTCATGCGCTCGAGAAAACCATCCGGTACTTCACGCCGTACACCACCGGGAATATTGTAAATGCTGTAGACGCGGCCGCCGGTCAGTTCCTCGAACCGGTCCAGGATCAGATCGCGATCCGCTACACCCCAGAACATCGGCGTGTACATGCCGGTGGTTGCAGCATGCCCACCGAAGGCAAACAGGTGCGCGGCCAGGCGCGACATCTCCAGTTGCATGACACGAATCCATTGCGCACGCTCGGGGACCTCCAGGCCACAGATTTCCTCGACCGCCAGTGAGTAACACACTTCCATCGGCGCCGGATCGGGTACGCAGATACGCGGCACCAGGGCAAGGTTCTGAATCCATAGACGGCCTTCCATGAGCTTCTCGAAGCCGCGATGCAGATAGCCGGCATCGGCCTTTGCCGCGGTCACCTCATCGCCGTTGAGCTTGACCCTGAAGGCATAGTTGCCCTCGATACCCGGGTGATTGGGTCCGAAATTGAGTTCGAACTCGTTGCTCGGCGGCTGATTGATCGCCTGGTAGTTTTCGGGGCGCATCAGCGCACATCCTCCGGCCGCGTGGTGATACCGCCGCCCTCTTCCTCAAGGTCCTTGAGCCATTGCGGGCGATAGTTCTCCCATTCAAAGGTCTGGTTCACGAATGCCTCGGAGTCGAACTCCTTGCGCATCGGCGGCGGGCCATCCCATTCGGTGAGGATGAATTTTTCCATGTCGGGGCTGCCTTCGAAATACACACCGAACATTTCGTGGATGTCGCGCTCGAAGAAGGCTGCCGGTTCGTACAGGTCATAGATCGACAGGTAAACACCGGGTTCGCGCGGGATACGCGTGTGCGCGGAAACCAGTGAATTGGTTTCGTAGGACCACAGGTGATAGACCAGCTCGAACTCCTCTTCGTCGATCCAGTCGACACAGCTGATGGCGGACAGGTGGACGTAGCTGGCATGGCCCTGCAGTAGCTCGAGCAGTGCCGGCAGAGCGTCGGACCCGACATCAACGCGGATACGGCGCGAGCTCTTGCGCTCGATCTTGACGCTCTCGATGTCGGTGAGCAGTTTGTCCAGCCAGAGGTTCAGTTCTTTGCTCATATTTGTTCCGTTTATATCCCCTCGAAGAACTGTAGGGTCGAATTCATTCGACCGGTCTAGATTGGCCGAATGAATTCGGCCCTACTATCGAATGTAGGAGCAGATGTGATCCGCTCCTACAATGGTTGCTTTTCCTTTGGTCCCTGCAAGCGCATCTGCAGCGCTTCCAGTGGCTTTTGATGCTTCTCCAGCAAGGCCGTGTGTTCACCCAGTGTCTGGTCAGCGATCAGGTCAAAATGCCGCGCCTCGGCGATGATGTCGGTCGGTGTCTGCCAGGCCTCGCCGAACAGCTTTTGCTGATTACCCAGGTAGTAATCGTAATTCTGAAAATACTTCTTCCAGGAATTCCCGCGCCCGGTCTTGATATCGTCCATCAGCTCTTGCAGCCCCTCGATCACCGCCTCCGGTCGCGGCATGCAGCCGGCGATATAGACATCCACGGGCATATAATGCCTGAGCACCTTGGCCGTCGC
>JAUVNM010000236.1 GCA_030599705.1 Gammaproteobacteria bacterium | reverse complement strand
CCAGCAAGCTGGCTCCTACAGATGCCTGAATTTCCTTGCGGGGTGTTATTTGTAGGAGCGGGCTTGCCCGCGAACAGCTCGCCGCCAAGGCGGCTCCTACAGCACTACCGGTCAGATAAAACGAAGTGGAATCCGGGAGAGGTGTCGCGAATTTCAGGTCGAGGACAGGCGCGTATCGGCATGGGTGCCGCTGCTGAACAGGGTCATCTCCCAGCAATCCGCGCCAGGGTCATAACGCAGGATGTAGATGTCACCGTCGTCACCGCGCACCTTGAAATAGCTGTGGTCCGGATCCAGCCAGCGATCGATGATCTCCTGCACCCCGATTTCGCGGTCACCAAGGAAAAAACGGCGCGGTGATTCTTCCGTGCAGTGTCCGGCGTAACATTCGACCCGGATGGCGGTCGTTTCCTTACTGGACTTCATCACTACCAAGATTAATTCACGGAAGGAGCACAAGCAACGCGCCCAACATAAAATTAATCTCGTTGGTAGCTGATTGCAGTAATGCTGTAAATTACTTCGCCATCCGGCAAGCTCGGAGCAATCATCCTGGTGGAATTATAGACACATCAAGCAGTTTGCTTCACAGCTGAAAAAACGCTGGCCAGGCACGGCCGCCATACGCATAATGTGCCGCTTTTTCGGGGACAAATTTATGTGGTTCAGGAACCTGCAACTGTATCGACTCGGGCAAGCATTTGATCAATCACCGGAAGCCCTGCATGACCGTCTGCAGGCGCAGGCTTTCCACGGCTGCAGCCGCATGGAGTTGGCCGCATCCGGCTGGGTGCCGCCGCTGGGACGTCATAGCGAACTGCTGGTCCATGCGGCCGATGCCTGCCTCATGATCTGCCTGCGCAAGGGCGAAAAGATCATGCCCGCCAGTGTCGTGAACCAGTTGCTGGATGACCGGGTGGCGAAGATCGAGGTGACCGAGGCCCGTGAGGTCTACCGTCGCGAGCGCCGTCGCCTGAAAGATGAAATCATCGTTGACCTGTTGCCGCGTGCGCTGACCCGGTATACCGACCTGTTTGCCTACCTTGACACCCGCAACGGGCTAATCGTGGTGGACACGCCGACGGCCTCGAAGTCAGAAGACCTGATCAGCCAGTTGCGTGCCACGCTTGGCAGCTTCAAGGCGACGCCCCTCGAGGTGAATGAGTCGGCAACCGGCGCCATGACTCGCTGGCTGAACGGGGCGCCATTACCGGCGGGCTTCGAGCTGGGTGATACCTGCGAGCTGAAACACCCGGATCCGGCCGGTGGCCAGGTGAGCATCAAGGGCCAGGAACTGACGGCCGGTGAGGTGCGCAATCATGTCAATCATGGCAAGTATGCAGTCAAGCTGGCCTTGTCGTGGAAGGAACGCCTGTCATTCGTACTGCAGGACGACCTGTCTATCAAGCGGCTGAAATTTGAAGACGTGATCCGTGAGGCGGAAGGGGACACGGGAGAGGATGATTACGCTACCCGGTTCGACCGGGATTTCTCATTAATGACGCTGGAACTGGCGGCGTTTTTTCCACAGTTGCTGGAGTCGCTGGGTGGCGAGGCGTTGCCAAAGGCGGCGTGATGACTGCAACAAGCATGAAAAAACCCATGAAACGCATGCTGGCCGAAATCGACAGCGAGGCCGAATACACGCGCTCCATGACCGGCCGGAAGCGCTTTTCCTCCCGGGTGATGGAGGCCGTGGGCCAGGTGCCGCGCGAACAGTTTGTCCCGGCCGATTTGAGGAGCTATGCCTTTGACAATGGCCCGTTGCCGATCGGCCAGGGTCAGACCATATCCCAGCCGTACATCGTGGCGCTGATGACGGACATGCTGGATCTGCAGGCGGACCACAGCGTACTGGAGATCGGCACGGGTTGCGGCTACCAGACGGCCATCCTGTCGCTGCTTGCCCGCCATGTGTACACCATCGAAGTGGTGCCGGAACTGGGCGCGGCCTCGGCACGGCGCCTGCAGGAACTCGGTTACCCCAATATCACCTTTCAAATCGGCAACGGCTATGCAGGCTGGCCCGAATACGCCCCCTTTGATGCCATTATCGTCACGGCGGCGGCCGCACAGGTGCCGCAGGCACTCATCGATCAACTCGCGCCCGGGGGACGGCTGGTCATTCCGGTCGGGTTGCCATATATGGCGCAGGAACTCGTGCTGGTGGAAAAGGATGAGCAGGAAAAAATACATACCCGCGACATCCTCGGCGTCGCCTTTGTGCCGATGACCGGGGGCGAACCGTAACCGTGCAGGACATCACGCTGAGCACGATCGATCTTGCGATCGTCGCCGGCTACTTCGTGGTGGTATTTATCATCGGCTTTACCATGGCGCGGCGTACCCACAGCGCCGAGGACCTGTTTCTCGCCGGGCGGCGGCTGGGCTGGCTGCCGATCGGCCTGTCGCTGTTTGCCTCGAACATCTCCAGCACTACCCTGATCGGCCTGACCGGCGCGGCCTATACCTGGGGCATCGCCGTGGCCAACTACGAGTGGATGGCAGCCCCGATCCTGGTGGTGTTCGCGCTGTTCCTGGTGCCGCTGTACCTGAATGCGCGCATCGGCACAGTGCCGGAGTTCCTCGAATACCGCTATAACCGCTACGTGCGCCGCTATTTTTCCCTGCTGACTATTGTCGCCAACATCGTGGTAGACACTGCGGGCACGCTGTTTGCCGGCGCCATCGTGCTCAGTGTGTTCATCCCCGGACTGGACCTGTTCAGCGCCGCGCTGCTGCTGGCGGCCATTGCCGGTCTCTATACGGCGGCCGGCGGGCTTGCCGCGGTGGTCTATACCGATGTTCTGCAGGCGGTGATCCTGCTGGTCGGGTCCGCGGTGGTTGCCGTGCTTGCATTTGCGCAACTGGATTTTTCCTGGGCGCAACTGGTGGCAGCGACCCCGCCCGCGCACCTGTCGCTGATGTTGCCGCTCGCGGATGAGAACCTGCCGTGGCTGGGTACGCTGGTGGGGGTACCGGTACTGGGATTTTATTTCTGGTGCACCAACCAGTTCATTGTGCAGCGGGTGCTGGGCGCGCGCAGTATCGCCCATGCCCGGAGAGGGGCGTTGTTCGCCGGTCTGCTGAAGCTATCGGTGCTGTTCCTGATGGTGTTGCCGGGGGTGATGGCGGGTGTGTTCCTGCCCGGCCTGGAGCAGGGGGACCAGGTATTTCCCACACTGATCGGCACGCTGTTGCCGCCGGGCCTCGCCGGGCTGGTGCTCGCGGCCCTGGTCGCGGCGCTGATGTCGAGTATCGACTCGACGCTGAACTCGGCCGCCGCCCTGGTGACACTGGATTTCGTCAAGCCGCTGTGGCCAAAACTCACGCCGCGCCACACGGCCTGGATCGGACGTGCGGCCATCGTGGTGTTCATGGTGCTGTCCGCGCTGGTCGCCCCGGCCATCGGCGGATTTGAGGGGTTGTTCCACTACCTGCAGACGGCGCTGGCGTACCTGGTGCCACCGGTGGTGGTGATCTTTCTATTCGGGCTGTTCTGGCCGCGCGCGGGGGCGGGCGCCGCACTGGCCACCCTGCTGGGCGGGCATGCCGTCTCTGCAATGTGCTTCGTCGCCACGCTGACGGGCTGGCTGGAGTTGCACTTCACCCTGATCGCCGGGCTGATCTTTGCTGTGAGCGGCATACTGTTCTGGTTGACCGGGCGGGTGACGGCGCCACCGGCACCGGAGCAGGTTGCCCGGTTCACCTACCGGCCGGAGATCCTGGCGCGCACCGTGCCGGGCCCGTGGTGGCAGGATTATCGCGTTCAGTCCGCAGTGCTGTTGCTGTTGACTCTGTGGCTGGTTGTGGCGTTCTGGTAAAACGAGAAATGTTGTCAGGCACATATTTTTCTT
>JAUVNM010000040.1 GCA_030599705.1 Gammaproteobacteria bacterium | reverse complement strand
TAAAGATTACCACGGGGATTATATTATGCCTTATTGCTTTATCGGGCTATGTTGGCAGATAATGTAGGCGTCCTACTTAATAGTTATACACATTATGGATAGAGAGCCAGCCAATTCATCGAAAATCATTATAAGCTGGATTGTTTTAGCGTTTTGCCTGTTACTTGCTGCATGGTATATAAAAAGCGTCTTCTGGGTTTCGTCTCAGCCAGATGCAATTTCCAACTGGCACCAGTTTAAGTACACGTCGTATGCTTTTGCTTTATTGGTTGGAGGTATTGCTCTCTTCGGAGGTATTAGGGCCCTCCCAGACTTTGGAAGGGTGCGGATATGGCTAGTAACTTTATCTGTCCTCCTTGTTGTAGGAATAAATGCATGGGAGTACTTGGCAGTTCGGCCGACAGAAAAATACGGAACAAACGCGGGGAAATTGGCAGCATGGCCGTGTGGACAAGACCTGATGAGAATGAATGACTGGTTCTGGCCGGGAGTTACCGTACAGACTGATTCTATATAAGATTTCCCGAAAAGGCGGGAGACCCATAAAGGAAGTTCAACCTTTTATGTTGAATGCCTGAATGGCAGTATTTAACCGACATTCTCGGAGTGTGCGAAGAATCGGACTTATTTACCAATCGTCAGCCGTCAGGCCTGAGGCGACCTGATTTTCGTGTATTTGCCATGCGTTACACCATCTGCCAGTGGTGGGTGTTCTTATGCCTGCTATGCCTTGCGCGTAATACGCAGATAGTTTCATAGACGGACCGTCCGCCTAGTTCGCCGCGATATTCTTCAGACACGTCTCATCACCCGTACCTAATTCCAGCAGTGCCGCCACAGCGGCCGGCGGGAATACAACAACCCCCGCTACTGCAGAGAGCTTGCGAATCAGCCCGGCCTTGCCAATCGTTATCTCAGGCTCGGAAAAACTTCCCTCGAGCATCACCGGAACAGCTCTTGCAGACAGTGTTGTGGTGTGGGGCTTCGGCTTAAACTTCAAATCCCATTGTTCCTTTGCCAGATCAATGGTGCCACTGCCAAGTATTGTCGTGCTTTCGGTGTCAAGCACCAGCACCTGGACATCGCCCACACCCTCCTCGAACTCGATATTTGCAGCGAAACAGTTCATTTTTACCGCACCGGTTTCTTCTCTTCCGAGTGTCCGGGCGATAGTGCCTAGCACCAGCGTGGCAGTGGCATGTTCCGCCTGTGCAACTTCTGCAGTTCCTTCACCGGTAACCACACTGAGATGCCCCGTCGAACTTGCCAGAACGGCGGCTAGCGACTCACCGGTACCTGACAGAACCAGCTGCACATCGCCACTGGCGCTCATAAACGGTGGCTGGCTCCAGTATCCCGTAATCTCGCCCATATCAATCTGTTGCGCGGTGACAGATGTCGAGAGCGTCGGAGGCCTGGTGGTTGCGTCAATCGCAACATTGCCAGCAGCTGCCACGCCGGCCACCGTGGCTTGCAGCGGCTCTGCCCGCAACACCCCGTCAGTGATTTCAACTTTCCCAATCAAGTCGCTGTAGCGCATGCCCATGAGCACCAGCTTGTCGATGTGCAGGTCGATTGCCGCATTCAGCTCGTTGATCCAATCCATTTCAACCGGATTATCACTGAAGACTTTCCCGGCCCGCGCCCCAGCCTTGCCCTCCGCCGGCACAGCCTTATCGGTTGCCTCCAGAGTGGTCAGGTCCATGCTGGATGAACGCAACTGCCCCTCAAGGCGTGGAGGGGAGGCGGCCATGTCTAGAAAGAGATCACCGGAGAGATCATTCTTCGCGACCATCAGATCAAGGTCGTGCAGCTCTAACTTCTGAATCTTCTTGGCTATCCTCACCGTGACCTCCCATGGCGGGGTGGCACCGCTGGGCAGCCCGGTGAAGACGTCGAGGATAGGCCAGCGGCGACCGTTAGCACTGATCTGCAGATCCAGGTTATCAAAACCCGGTAACCTGCCAAAATGCCCATCCAGTTCCAGATCCAGACCGGGTGAACGTGTTACCACCCGGCCGCGCAATCCCTCATCCTGCATGTAGTCGTAAAATGGCGTACTGAATGAAGCGGTTAAATCAATCGCCATGCCTTTTTCCTGTAATCGTGCATCCAGGTCAAAACCGCGGTCTGTTCTGTGTTCGACAAGGCGGGCTTCATCCACAGTGACCTCGACATGCTCACCGGAAGGGTCTTGCCATTCCACCTGCAGGTCAATGAGGTGGATTGCGGTGATAGACTCGACCGCCTCGAGATCCGCTGCCCCCGCGGCTTTGGTGTCACCGAATCCCCAGTTATCGCGGCCGTCTGCCGATTCCTCAAGGAACAGTTTTGCATCACGCAGTACGATGCTCTTCAGGCGGACGTCACCGACCAGCAAGGGCCATGCAGCGATCGTGAAACCCAGGGAGCCGGCCTCTAGCATGACCGGCCGGGAGCCCCACTCTGCATTGGAAAGACTGGCCTTGCCGACCGTCAGCATGGGGCGGGGCCATAGCCGGAGAGTAATATCACCCTCGATACGCAATTCGCGCCCGGTGGTCTCCTTCACAGCAGCGCGGAGGTACGGCTGGGCCTCATTCCATTCGATGGAGCGATACGCGACCCCGCTGGCGATGGTGATCAGGACAAGCAGCAGCACTGTCCAGCCGATTATTCGCCCCCAATACATATACCCTCCTTGCGGTCGCTATCTGATATTAGCACTGGCCACTCTCCGGGATGCGGCCCCAATTGTTTACGTAGGGAATGTCAAACGTTCTCACGGAATCAAGGCCCAGGCAAGATTCCAATGGCGTTCCGTGTATGCACGTTATATTCGTCCTTCCATTAATCACTTCCCTGGTAATCGCTGCCTGTACAAACAACTACCGGGTATGGTGACTATTATCGCCATTGCCAGCCAGTGGCTATTTCAAATGAAATTTCTCCTGAGACGCAAGATCGGAAAATTTATCATTTGATTAATCTGCAACTTAAACCTGTTGTGTGAGTTACTGTATCAGGTAACGAATCCTGCCGCTTAAATTAGACGTTCGAATGTCCGCTTTTTCGATTTCTCCAATTTCTAAATGACCGGAAATCCCCGTTTAGTGATTATTAATATTAGAGGCTGCGGTTAACCGACCATGGACTTTAGGGCAAAGGGCTTTTATTCTCTCTAAACTTGAGATTTCGCGCCGCCGCCAACATCTGAGCCCGGCATGTACCAGCCACGCAGTGATAGCATGTAATAACAGCCCCGGACCGGGGAACGGCACACGCCGACGCCTGATCAGTGTGATGCTGTGTCTGTTTTTCCTGGCAGTAGTCAGCGCCTGTGACAGCGGCACCCGCAATACTACTCATCCAGCTCCGGCAGCACTGACACCCGTCAACCTTGGTGTCATCGTCAACGATGACGACCCGCTGAGTCAGCAGATTGCGGCCTACTACATACAACAACGCGGTATACCGGACAGCAACGTTGTCCATATACGCCTGACGCCACGGCGCCAGGTCATGAAGCCGGCAAAGTTCATACCTATACTGGAACAGGTCCGGGCCGCCACACCGGCAAGCGTGCAAGCCTGGGTACTGACGTGGACGACCCCATACCGGGTGGGTTGCATGTCAATCACTACTGCATTCGCCACAGGCTATGATGAGGCTTTCTGCGCACAAGGCTGCAAGCCGACACGCGCCAGCCCCTACTTCGACTCGGACAGCACCCGGCCCTTCACCGATTACGGCTGGCGTCCCACCATGATGCTTGCCGGCGAGAATTTCGCTGCCGTAAAGGACCTGATTGATCGCGGACTTGCCGCTGATGGTACCCGTCCGGACGGTACCGCCTATCTGCTTAGTACCAGTAACAAGGCCAGAAACGGGCGTGTGCGTTTTTACCCCGGCATTGTCATGATGCAGTCCGATCGCTTCCGGCTGAAGATCATTAGCAGCGACGCACTCAGGTATCGCACGGATGTCATGTTCTACTTTACCGGGCTCCAGGAAGTAGAAGGAATTACAATGAACCGCTACCACCCAGGCGCTATCGCCGATCACCTGACATCGGCGGGTGGCAAGCTGGTGAACAGCCCCCAGATGAGCAGTCTCGAGTGGCTGGAGGCCGGCGCCACCGGAAGCTACGGCACCGTAGTGGAGCCCTGCGCATTCGTAGAGAAATTTCCCCGCCCGGACATTGTCATCAACCGCTACCTGAACGGCGAAACACTAATAGAGGCCTACTGGAAGAGCGTCGCCTGGCCTGGCCAGGGTGTCTTTATTGGCGAGCCACTGGCGCGCCCCTTTGCTGAGGCTGGGGAACCAGATAATTAACAGGCACTACCCTGTATCTGCCTTGTACCTCGGAGAGCTAGACCACTCTACCCGTCCTCTACCGCGTTTTACACTTCAGATTCGATGTTTTGTAGGGATATTCCTGGCCGGAGTTCCCCGTTGCCGACCCCATCAACAATCGGGATTCATGAGTACATCGAGCGGCAAGTTACTGATTGGAACAGGACGTTCCCGGGGTAACTTGCTGTAATTATTGCTAAACGCTAAAGAACGAGCCATTTGAGAGGTACAATCTACCACTAGTGCTCATCATTGAACGCCAATCATGAATGAGACTATGCTGTTACCGGGTTACCATGTGTCCAGTCGTCCTTACACACTGGCAACACAAGCCGCCAGCTGCGGTATCTGCGGGCGGTAAAGATGTACCAGGCTTAGGCAGAAACCCTGCTTCAAGGAGGCAAGCAAAATGAACAATCCGAATATCTGCGATCTTATCCAGCACTCCTCCCTCACTAGCGACTTGAACAAGGCGCAGTGCGGCGATCTGTCTTCGATTGCAACGGCACGTTCGCTGGATGACAAAGAGGTTTTGATCGAGCAGGGGCAACTCGATGAAACCCTGCATATTGTCTCTTCCGGCGCGCTCGCCGTGGAACGCATCACCGCCGGTGGCGAAACAACCACCCTGCACATCCTCCGGCCGGGTGATCTTGCCGGTGAAATGGGTTTCGTGGACGGCACTGAACACACGGCAACCTTGCGGGCGATGGGACCGACCAGCGTCGTCAGTATCGGACGCAATAACCTTGAATCACTGTTACCCTCGAAACCTGAGGTGGTTTACGGGTTGATGCGCGGCATTGTGCGCACGGCACACCGCATTCTGCGCGAAATGAACCTGCAGTCGGTGGAGCTGAGCAATTACATCACCAAGGTTCACGGCAGGTATTAAGTGCCGGGGTGTCATACGATCTTTGTATCGCCTTGCTATAGAGGCTCCTTCGGGAACTGTTACGGCCTTCCTGAAATAACCCGATCATTGCATAAATCTTCCTGTGGGAGCGGCCTCCTGGCCGCGAATCGTGCCGGGGACTGCGCTCCTGCAGGATGTGCCTGAACCTAACCAGCAATGAATTCCAGAATCAAATCGAGATATTCATTTTACCCTGTAAAACAGGCAGTGAAACCAGCACCCAGACCAGCGATTTATGCAGCAACTACCGGAATAATAAAACCCCGCACCAGGCGGGGTCGCAAATTTCATAAAAGTGTATTCCTCGCAATTTATGCATACATTTCAAGGAAGGCTACCAAAGCCAAAGAAAGTGCAGCTGACAGAGTCATCAGCAACCGCCTGGTGAAGTTGAAAGTCTTTTGAGTCATGACGCCTCCGGCCCTGTGAGGGGGGGTTATAAAACCACTGCGAAATGCTAAAAAATACTTGCATACTCCATGAGGTTAAGCATAAACAGATTTCACCTGTGAACATTAGTATGGACAAACATGCCTACTTATCAAGCAATATAAACCCGCGGATTATTGTGCAAATCTCTTCACAACGAATCTGTATATGGATCAATGACGGTCATTATTATGACGCTTGTATTGCCGACTTGTAGCGGCCTTCGAGTCGTCGTTTTTGTTGGTGATAAATGTCGTGTCCTGTGGCCAATTGATGCTGTACGCGGTGAAGATGTGAAGGTCCAGAATTGCACCAGTAAGCAGCTGAATTTTATAAACTGGATTCCGGCTCTCCGCTGCGCTCCGGCCGATGAGATGGAAAATGACACATCAGACCTTCCTTAATTAGAAACAAGTTCCCCGGGTTCCGTTTCACTTCATGGCCCAGGCCAGCCTCTCGACCGGTTCCCGGTCTCACCTTCTCCGGGCTACGTATCGGTAATGCGCTGATAATAGCGCAGCCGGTAGAGTTGCCGCCGGTGTTCCCCGCCTTCATCAAAGCCGGTACGGTCGTGCAGCACGTTGTTGCTGATCAGTCCCTGACCGGGTTGCAGTGTGGCACGGTAGATATAGCAGGAATCTGAAGCAAGCAAAGCAGTCAGGGCGCCAACGGCTTCCCGGACATGCGGGTCCGGGTGCCATTCGATACTGCGGGTGCGTGCGGTATAGCGCATGTGCAGGTTGCCATCCGGCAGCGGGGAAAACACCGGTCCGCTGCGCGCGGGCCGTAACTCGATACCATCCTCGACATTGGGCGGGATGGTCATGACCTCAGCCATCATCAATGCCCGGATATAATCCGGGTTGGCATCACGCATGTGTATATAGGCAATCTCATGGTCCAGCAGGGCATTTTCACCGCCTTTGGCCGCAGGCGATACGCAATGCAATAGCAGACCCCGAATCTGCTGTTCCGGCCGGTTGTAATAGCCGTCCGTATGCCAGTGAATGGGACGGTTGGTGTAAGGGATGTAACTGCCGCGCCACTCACTGTCGACAACCTGCAGGGTTGTTATACCATCGCCGTCTGCGCCCATGTTGCAATCCAGTTTGGTTAGTCCGAACTGTGTTCCCATTGATCTGGGGATTGCCTTGTCCGGGTCGTCGCCGGTGGGACCGGCATAGATCGCCATGTTGGTCTTGCGGCAGCGGCTATGGATAGCTTCATGCTCCGCCTTCGTCAGGTGGCGGGGATCATTAACCTCGACGATCAGGTCTTCGACCCGCTCGGGGTACCCCTCCAGCTTGCGTTCCCGCCACTCCTGGTAGGCGCTGTCGTCGTCGAGATTGAACGGGTTGTTTAATTTGTATTTCCTTGCAGGCATTTTGTTGCTCCGGATTGCAGTTGCTCAGGTGATCCCCAAGCCGTCCCACAAGGCATCTACACGCCGCCTTACCTCATCCGACATGCTGATGGGCCGACCCCACTGGCGGGTGGTCTCGGCTGGCCACTTGTTAGTGGCATCAAAGCCGATTTTCGAACCCAATCCGGAAACGGGGCTGGCAAAGTCGAGATAGTCGATGGGTGTATTTTCCACCAGCACACTGTCGCGCACGGGATCCATGCGGGTGCTGATCGCCCAGATCACCTCATTCCAGGCGCGTACATTGATATCGTCATCCGTAACAATGACGAACTTGGTATAGGTGAACTGGCGCAGATAGGACCACACGCCGAACATGATGCGCCGTGCATGTCCCGGGTAGGCCTTGTTAATACTGACCAGGGCGATCCGGTAGGAACACGCCTCCGGGGGCAGGTAGAAGTCAACGATTTCCGGGAACTGCTTCTGCAGCAGCGGGATAAAGACTTCATTGAGCGCCATGGACATTACGGAGGGTTCATCGAAGGGTGCACGGCCCATGTAGGTACTCGGGTAAATCGGGTTGTCCCGGTGCGTGATGCGCTCAATGGTAAATACCGGGAACCGTTGCACCGTGTTGTAGTAGCCGGTGTGATCGCCAAACGGGCCCTCGTCGGCCTCCTCGTCCGGTTCGATGAATCCCTCGAACACAAACTCGGCCGATGCCGGCACCTGAAGGTCATGGAGCTGGCCGGGCGTGACCTCGGTCTTGGCGCCGCGCAGCAGGCCGGCGAACTGGTATTCCGACAGGGTATCGGGGATGGGAGTGACTGCGGCCAGCGTTGTCGCGGGATCGGCGCCCAGTGCAACGGCAACCGGGAATCGCTCACCTGGATGTACCGCCTGCCATTCACGAAAATCGATGGCGCCGCCGCGATGGGGCAGCCAGCGCATGATCACCTTGTTGCGGGCAATAACCTGCTGCCGGTAGATGCCGATGTTCTGCCTTTTCTTGTGGGGTCCCCTGGTGATAACCAGTCCCCAGGTGATGAGCGGGCCTGCATCCTCGGGCCAGCAGGTCTGGATCGGCAGTGAAGACAGGTCAACATCAGGCCCTTCGATTATGTTTTCCCGGCAGGCTGCACGTCTCACCACGCGCGGATTGACGTCTCTCAATTTTCTGAAGGCGGGCAGTTTTTCCAGCATGTCACCCAGACCTTCAGGCAATTCCGGCGCCTTGAGGAAGGCCAGCACACGGCCGACCTCACGCAGTGCCGCCACGGAATCAGCACCCATACCCATGGCGACCCGTTGCGTCGTGCCAAACAGGTTGCCCAGTACCGGAATGGCAGCGCCCTTCGGATTGGCAAACAACAAGGCCGGGCCACCCGCCTGCAGCGTCCGGTAACAGATTTCCGTGATTTCCAGGCAGGGATCGATTTCCTGGTGGATGCGTTTGAGTTCTCCGCGTGCCTCCAGTGATTTCAGAAAATCACGCAGGCTGCTGTATTTCATGGGGAGTGACATGACAGTTCAACTTTATTGCAGCGAATCCATACCGGGGTCGCCGTGCCAGTAGCCGTTGCAGGAGCCGGTCGGCAGGAATTTGCCAAGCTCCGTTATGGCCCCGGATATACCCGCACGGTCCTGCAGGCAGGCATGAAAGGCATCGATAATAAATTCCGTGTGCCGTGACTGCGGACTGATGCGCAGTACATCAACGCCCAGCGCCACGAGATCATCCAGTTCGCCAATCAGATTGAGGGTCCTGGCTGACTGTGTCTGGATACCGTTCAGCACCAGAAATGGTTCCTCCTCGCGCGTGGACAGCAGCAGACCATCCGGGTAGTCCAGACAGCGAAACTGGCAATCGTCCTTGGGCAGGTTATGGGCACGAGCCGTGAAGCAGCGCGCCGAATACGCCAGTGGCAGGCGCCCCCAGACGAAGACCTCGGTTTCCACTCCGGCCGGGCGCTGCGCCTGCAGGTCTGCGAGCGTGTCGTGCCCGAGTTCCACCGGCAGTACCCAGCGTTTCAAACCGAGCCCGACCAGCATGGACAGGGTATGTGAGTTGTAAATATTGACAGCCGGGCCGGTGACAAACGCATGCTTGCCCGAGAGCAATTGAACAGCCGACATGTCATTGGCCTCGATCAGGAAATCCTGTGTTTCACACAGGCGCCGCAGGCTGCCAAGCTCGGACCCCGCCTCCAGCAGGGTCAGCGTGGAGAACACCACTTCCTTGCCGGCCGCTTGC
>JAUVNM010000215.1 GCA_030599705.1 Gammaproteobacteria bacterium | reverse complement strand
TAAGACTGGATCGAGCGGGTTGCATGACACAAAAGCCAGACCGGTTACTCGGGGTCCAGGGGGATTTCTCAAGACCGTTGGCCGCAGGGATGCGGCCATCGAGCGTACAGGGACGTAATTACAGCGTGTCTTGAGAAATTACCCTGGGCCTCGAGTGACCGCGCAACACCTGCCTACGCCCGTTTCTTTTTCTCCTGTTCCGCTTCACGGGCCGTGGCCCGCGTCAGCAGGGACAGCTCCTCGCTGAGCAGTTCGAGGATATCGTCGAGCGCGAGTATTCCGGCCAGTTCCCCGGTGGCCTCGATAACCGGTACCCGGCGGACCCCCCTGGCGCGCATGCGCTGCGCCGTGTCCAGTATGCTGTCCTGCACGTTCACTTTCAGCAGGGCGTAGGTCATTACATCGCCAACTGCCACCTCGTCAACACCGACATTTTCGGCAATCACCTCGATGACGATATCGCGATCGGTAAGGATGCCGACCGGTTTCTGCGGATCACCACTGCCTTCAACCACAACCAGGCTGCCGACATGCCGATCACGCATTAACTGCGCGGCTTCCCTGATGGACATCTCCCGGGTGGCTGTGATTACCTCGCGGCTGCAAAGTTCTCCGGCGTTCATGTCTAGTCTCCTCGCGGCTGCCCTGCGGAGGCGCAGGATCCCTGTAACTGATTATAGATGACAGCACTGTACTCCGGGCTTGATCCAGATCAACGCTGGCTGCATGGAATCCGGCAACACTCCGGATGACACCGGAATCCGGTGTGCAGGGATCTATACTTGTTCGTGTGAGTGGAGCATTGCAGAAAATCATGCAAACTGTAAAGCGACCGCAGACCGGCCGGGAAACTGCAGCACTGCAGCAGCAGCTGGTGCAGTCGTTGCTGAATCCCGGCTGCTATGATCCGCCACCCGAAACGGTAACTGTCATGGAAACCCATATTTCCTGGGTGCTACTTGCCGGCGATTTCGCCTGGAAGTTGAAAAAGGCGGTGAACTTCGGGTTCCTCGATTTTTCGACACTGGAAAAACGCCGGTTTTATTGTGGCGAGGAACTGCGCCTGAACCGGCGTTTTGCGCCCGACCTGTATCTGGATGTAGTAGCAATCACCGGCAGCCCGGCACAGCCTGAATTTGGCGGATCGGGTGAAGCGCTCGAGTATGCCGTCAAAATGCGCCGCTTCCCGCAAGCCGGTCTGATGAGCCGGATTGCGGACAATCATCAGCTTGACGCGGGACACGTAGACGAAATAATCACCCTGGTTACCGGCATGCATGCACAGGCCGGACCGGTGGTTACTGACCCGGAGGCGGGTTCACCGGAAGACATCCGTCACTGGATGGACGAGAATTTTACCCATATCCGTAACTCACGCCTGGAGCCGTTGCAACAGCAGCTGCTGGATGAGCTGGATCACTGGTGTCAGGATACATTTGCGGCATGCCGCGAGTTACTGGGGTCGCGCAGGCAGGAAGGTTATGTGCGTGAATGTCATGGTGACCTGCACCTGGGAAATCTTGCGCTGGTACATCAGCGGATTACGCCCTTTGACTGTATCGAATTCAACCCGCTGCTGCGCTGGATCGACGTCATGAGCGAAGTCGCGTTCCTGGTGATGGATATACAGGAGCGCAGTTACCCGGTGCTGGCGTACCGGTTCCTGAATGGCTACCTGCAGCACACCGGTGATTATGCCGGGTTGCGCCTGTTGAATTATTACCTGGTTTACCGGGCACTGGTGCGCGCCAAGGTGGCGGTTCTGAGGTCCGGCCAGACTGACCTGGATGCGGCCGGCCAGTTGGCAGCATGCGCGGACTTCGCAGCCTATCTGGAACTGGCCGTGCAGTATGCAAGGCCGCGCCCACGGGCCATCATTATTACCCACGGTGTGTCCGGCTCAGGCAAGTCCTGGTGGAGCGGGCACTTGTCCGGGCAGCTTGGCGCCATCCGCGTGCGCTCTGACATCGAGCGCAAGCGGCTGTTCGGGTATCGTCCCGATGCCGCTACCGCCTCCGCTATCGATACCGGGATTTATACGGCGGAAGCCGGCCTGCGTACCTACGAACGCCTGGCAGAACTTGCCCGGCAGGTCATCGATGCCGGGTTTCCGGCCATCGTCGATGCGGCATTCCTGAAGCGCGCCGAGCGTGACCGGTTTAAAGATCTCGCCGGCAAGCTGGGTGTCCCCTGCGTTGTGCTGCATTGCGAGGCAAGTGTCGATGTGTTGCGCGCGCGCCTGGACAAACGTCAGGCACATGGCAATGATCCGTCTGAAGCCGGGATCGATGTGCTGGAGTCCCAGCTTGTTACCCAGGAACCGCTGCAGCCGGATGAGTTCGAGCACTGCAGCGTGGTGAATGCATCCGGGGACCCCTCCGGAAATGAACTTGCTGCGCGGGTTGGCGAACTGATTGAGACCAGCTGAGCCGACAGCGTTCCCGGCGGGGGCAATCGGCCGGGTTGGCTATCCTGCTCCATGACTGTATAAATGGCGAGACAGGCCGATAATACGGGTTCAACCGTTAAAAATTCCAAACATGTACTGGCTCTCATTCAAAAAGAAACAGGAGAAACCGGTGACCGGCCTGATCCTGCCGGGCGGCGGCGCGCGCAATGCCTACCAGGCCGGTGTTCTCAAGGCCATTGGCGATATGCTGCCGGAGGATGTCGAAAACCCCTTCCCGGTGATCTGCGGTACCTCCTCGGGCGCCCTGAATGCCGTGCTGCTTGCCAGCAGCGCCACGCGTGTCCGGGAGGGTGTCGACCGCCTGTATGGCATCTGGGCCAATTTCCATGTCGGCAAGGTTTTCAAAACGGACAGCTGGACGGCCATCAAGAGCGGTGTCCGCTGGGGGTTGACGTTCCTGACCGGGGGGCTCGGCAAGGGGCAGCCCAGGTCCGTGCTGGACAATTCGCCGATGCGCGAGATGCTGGAGCGGCATATCCGTTTTGCACGTATCCAGCAGGCCATCGATACCGGGTCCCTGCGCGCGGTCTCCGTGACCACCTCGGGATATACCAGCGGGACATCGATCACCTTTTACCAGGGTGTCGAGGACCTGGCGCCATGGAGACGTACCCGGCGGCTGGGCAAGCGCACCGAGATGACGTTGAATCACCTGATGGCCTCGTCGGCCATTCCGGTGCTGTTTCCCGCCGTCAAGCTGCGCAACGAATATTACGGTGACGGGTCCATGCGGCAGAGTGCGCCGTTGAGTCCGGCACTCCACCTGGGGGCCAACCGGCTGTTGATAATCGGCGTCCGCAACCCGGTGCCGGACATGGCGCCGGACGAGGGGGCTGATATCCCGTATCCTTCCTTCGGCCATATCTCCGGCTATATCTTCGACACGCTGTTCATGGACAGCCTGGACGCGGATATCGAGCGCATGCGGCGGATCAATCACACCATCTCGGAGACCCGGGACAAGCAGGTCGAATACAAGGACAGCTCGCTGCGCCAGATCGATTACCTGGTGATTTCCCCGAGCCGGGATGTACGCAGCATCGTGGAGCGCTATGTAAACAACTTCCCGCTGTCGCTCAAGATCCTGCTCAAGGGAATCGGTGCGCTGACGCGCGAGGGACGGCCATTGATGAGTTACCTGATGTTCGATGCGCCATACTGCAAGGAATTAATGGAGCTGGGTTATCAGGATGCATTGGCGTCGCGCGCCCAGATCCTGCACCTGCTGGGTTACGACGAACTGATTGAAGAGGAACAGACGGCCTGATGGCCGTGATCCTGAAAGAATAGTACCAGGGAAGGTCTGATTAATCCGTCATTCCGGCATTCGCCGGAATGACGAAATACCCTAGCTGAAGCTCCTCAGGCGGTCCTGGCGTCGCCAGCGGTCCACGATATCTTCCACGTCCAAGTCCTCCGGGCCGGATATCCACTGCTGGTAGAAGTCTACATCGGAACTGTTGGGTATCGGGTCGGGCTTGTAGAAATGCACGCGCGTCGGCAGGGGTACGGCCTGTCCCATGGCCAGCGCCTCGCCGCGTCCCAGTGAAGCGAGCACATCGATCAGGTCACGCTCCGACTCCGGCACCAGGTTGCGCACGTAGGCCTGGTCATCCGGGTTGGTCAGGCGCAGGCAGATAAACGTGCTGCACTGGGCAAGCACGGTTTCCGATAACTCATTCGGCCGCTGACTGACAAC
>JAUVNM010000208.1 GCA_030599705.1 Gammaproteobacteria bacterium | reverse complement strand
GCCGCCGGGGCCTCGGCACGGTCCGTGGAACCCTGGTCAATGCTCTGTTCGACCACCGTCTGGCTGTAATCATCCGGCGGTGTCTCCAGCTGTATGGCGGCCAGCGCCCCTTCCAGGCCGGCGGAAAACAGCAGGCGCGGCTCGACCGCTTCCAGCTCGTGCCGCGGTGTATATACTTTATTCTGTTTATGTTTTTTCGACATAGTCCTGCCCACGGTGATGCATTTCCGGGTCCGGGAACCGAAAATGCGGGGTCAAAGCGAAATCTTTGCGCAATGTCACAAAATCACAATCGGCACAATCAATGACAAACTTAAGCGGTTTTTTCAGGGGGCAGGCGACAGACGCACCATTACGGTGCAGGTGGTGTGCAAAGCGGGACTGGACGACCGCGCGGGAGCGCGCCGTGACGGGAACTATTGGTGTGCGTAATCCATGTCGACCAGGCCGATCGATTTCGACACACTGGGAGTGGGAGCATCGCCGGGTGTTTCGCCATCAAAACTGACGGTACATTTCAGGCCACCCGGCAGCTTGTTGTCCGGGTTCGGCAATTCCAGGCGGACGCCAAAGGTACCGCTGGAGGCATCCACCACCCGGTCAACGATCTTGACCTCGGCCTCATAGCTGCCTTCCAGCGGGGATTCCGGGGTAACCCGCGCCGGCATGCCCGGTTCAATGCTGCCAAATTTCGAGGCCGGCAGCAGCACCTCGATATTGAGCGGGTCCAGCTGCACGAGCTTGAGGATGGCACCTTCCTCGGGGTATTCACCCGGTGACCTGAAACGATCCACTACCACCCCGGTCAGCGGGCTGGTTACCGTGTGCTGGTTCAGTACGGCATTGGCCCGTTTCAGCTCCAACTCGGCAAGCAGCTTGTTTTCCTTCGCCTGGACAATCTGCAAACTGGCAAGCGCTGCTTCTGTTTCCACTTCATCCTTGGTCTGGACCGCCACCACACCCTCTTCCGCCAGTCCGTCAAAACGGCCAAGCTTGCGCACCGCGAACCGGTGACTGACCCTGCTGCTGTCAAGTTCGGCCATCATTTCGAGCTTGGCGCGCGCCAGTTCCACCGTGGCCTTCTCGACATTGGACTCGAACACCACCAGTGGCTGCCCTTCGGTAACGGAATCGCTGCGTTCGACATTGATTTCCTCGATCCTGCCATCGACCGCGCTCTTGACCTCGACCACCCGGTGCGGCTCCATCATGCAATCATATTCAAATGCCGTGACCGCACCTGGCAACAGCAACCCGGCGAGTAAAGCAAGCGATAGTTTGTATGACAGCGCCTTCATGTCTTCCCTTGTGTAACGAAACGATGCGGTCTATTCCGCCTTGCCTGAAAAGGCCAGCATCCTTCCCAGATATTCATCCATGCGTTCCAGCGCCTTGCGTTGACGGCGTTGCTGCAACTCCGCCTTGTGCTGACAATACGCCATGACCAGCTTCCCCAACCACTTTGGTAACGGATACCGGTCACTGGAATACCTAGCGGCCAGCCGTTGCAGAAATTTAGGGATATGTTCGCTGACGATGCGGTCATCCAGCGCCAGGATCGACTCGTAACTGCCCGGCGCACCCTGCCGGCCCGAGCGCCCGAACAGCTGCCGGTCGATACGCCGTGCGCTGTTACGCTCGGTGGCAATAACGTGCAGTCCACCGCGCTCATGCACCCCGGGTGCAAGCGGGATATCCGTGCCGCGTCCGGCCATGTTGGTGGCGATGGTGATGGCGCCCGGCTGACCGGCCTGCGCGACCAGTTGTGCCTCATCCTCGTCCTGGCGGGCATTCAGCACCTGGTGCGGCAACCCGACACGCTCAAGCATCCGGCTCAGGGTTTCACTGTCGGCCACCGAACGCGTGCCGACCAGTACCGGGCGTTGCTGTTTGTGCAGCTCAATGACACGCGCAACCACCCGGCCCCACTTGACCCCCTGCACGGGATACATCCGGTCCGCCTGTCGTTGCAGTTGCGACTGGTGATGGGTGGGGATCTTCACTACCTTGAGTCCGTACACGGCACCCAGTTCCGCTGCCGTCTCACGTGCCGTACCGGTCATGCCGGACAGATGCAGATAACGCCGGAAAAACTTCTGATAGCTGATACGCGCCAGCACCTCGTTCGGCGGACTGACCTCGCAGCCCTCCTTGATCTCGATCATCTGATGCAGGCCACGCTCCCATTTGCGGTCCGCCATAACGCGGCCGGTAAAATCATCAATGATCATGACTTGTCCGTCTTTCACCAGGTATTCGCGATCACGCCTGAACAGATAACAGGCACTCAGGGCGCAGCTCACCAGCTCCTCGCAACGTGCGCGCATCCGCCACTGGCCACCCAGTTCCTGGCCGGCGCTAACGACACGCTGCGTGCCGGCTGCCGTTAACTTCACCTGACACAGTTTCTCATCAACGGTAAAGTCCTCACCCTGCCCGAGTGACCGGGCAAGTTGCACGGCCTGCCGGTACAACAGGACATCCTTTTCCGAGACCTGCCCGCCCCGGGAAAGAATCAGCGGCGTACCGGCTTCATCAACCAGGACGCTGTCCGCCTCATCGACGATGCCAAAACACAGACCACGCATCAATACCCGGTCCAGGCGTGACGTTTCCGAATACAGCTTTTCCGCACCCAGCGACAAGGGCCCCTGTACATCCTTGAGTTGCAGGCGATCGCGCAGATAATCAAATACCAGCGTTTTGTTGGTGCAGTACGTGATATCGGCGGCATAGGCGCTACGCCGTTCCGCTTCCTCCAGCTGCGCGTTAATCACACCCACCGTCAGCCCAAGGTAGTCGTACAGCGGTGACATGTTTTCGGCGTCGCGCGCCACCAGATAATCATTGACGGTAATCACATGCACCGGGATACCGGCCAGCGCCGCTACAGAGGCCGGCAAGGTGGCCATCAGCGTCTTGCCTTCGCCGGTTTCCATTTCCGCCAGCATGCCGTCGATCAGTACGCGGCCCGCCATCAACTGCACGTCATAATGACGCATGCCCAGCACGCGGTCACTGGCCTCCCGCACAATGGCAAAGGCCATCGCCAGATGCCTGTCGGCCAGCCCGTCACGGCGCAGCACCTTCCCGAGAGCAGCGATGCGCCGTTTGAAGTCCGCCTCGCCCAGACCTGGCAGGGACTCGCCACTGCGGTTGACGTCGCGCACAAAGGCCTGCAGGCGCCGCTCCTGCAGCCTCAGTCGGGTCGCGATGTACCCGCTGACCCGTTCATACAGGACATCGAACCACCCGTTATCAGCAACACCGCGTTCCGGGTAGGCCCCCAGCCGGAGTCCCGGTCGGTATACGGTTTTTCCGGCAGCGATCATGCTAAACACCGAACTCGCGGATGAACAACTGGCGCAGCGAGCGCTGCCATTGCATTCCCAGCGGTTCCGCGCCGTGGTCAAAACGCACAAACACGCGCTGACCATATAATTGCGCCGGCAAGTCCTCCTGCAGTTCCAGCTCGAACTGGAACAGGGTTGCCAGTGCACGGGTACCCGAGGGTTCGGCCGGATCGACCGGTATCATGCCACCACCACCGGTACCGAGCGCCTTGCTCGGCAACTCATCCGAGGCGGCCGGTACTTCGCTATGCACCCTGGCGGCAATCGACCGCCCCGGCCATCCCGTCATACGAATCTCCACAGCATCGGTGTGCTGCCTGACCAGGCCGATCTCGGCCTGCGTGACCACCACCCGCGCGCGCGGTGCTGCATCATTAATGACGTAGGCCAGGGTATCGCCACGATGCACAAAGCGTCCGTCGAGATCGGACGGCCCCGGAATCACCAGTTGACCCGCCGACGGGCTGCGCAATACCAGCTCACCCAGTCGTGAACGTGCCTCATCCAGCTCGACGGACACCGCCTGCATGTCCTGCTTGATACTCTGGGCCTCGATCTGGTCCTCCATCCGTTCCAGCGTGTATTGCGCATTCAGTTCACGCAGGCGCGCCTCCAGCACCTCGACCTGTGCCGATAACAGCGGATCTTCACAACGCATGACCGGGTCACCGGCCCGCACAGCCGTGTCTGTTGGTACCAGCACGGCCGTCACGAAACAGTCGGCCCCGGCCCGAACGCGTGACTGCTCCGGCAGCCACACTATGCCTTCCGCCATGGTCCGCAGCGGCGCCGGCAGCGCGAATAACACCACACCCAGCAGCAACATGCCGAATCCGGTCACACCAAGGGCACGCACGCGCTGCTGTTGCAGGCGGCTGTCTTTCAGCAGGAACCCGATATGCCGTATCAACGGCAGGACAATCTGCTGAAAGACAACCCAGATCGCCAGCAACACCCCCACGGCAAAGAACTTGCCAGCCACGTAGAGG
>JAUVNM010000265.1 GCA_030599705.1 Gammaproteobacteria bacterium | reverse complement strand
GTGCGTTCGATCGCGCAACGCGCAATGCGCAGCAGTTGGTCTTTTTGTTTAGTAGAGTACATAGGCGCCGTATCCAACGACTTGGTCCTTTGGTCCGGCGGTATCGCCGGAGTTGCGCAGATCCAGCGTGGTAACCGTCATGCCATGTGCTTTTGCATAGTAAAGCAGTCCGGAAACCGGTGTTCGTCCACAGGCGTGGTCATACTCAATCAATTCGTATTCCAGCCTTTCAATATGGTCCGAGGTTTCCCTGTCCATGCGCGCGGCAGTTGTATAACTGTGATAATGACTGAGGTCGGAACTGACCACCACGAGAGTGTCGGGGGTGTTGCATAGAGTTTCCAGCACCGCGAACACTTCTTCGGCAGTTGCCTCGCCGACCACCAGCGGAACCAGACTGAAATCATCCAGCAATCTCTGCAGAAAGGGTAACTGGACCTCCAGGCTGTGCTCCAGTTGATGGGCCGCGTCCAGGAAACGTACCTGTGGCAGCGCAGCCAGGCCCCTGATGGCATCCTGGTCGAGCTGCACGTCACCCAGGGGGGTTGCAAATGCAGCCGCGCTACTGGCCGCAAGGCCCCTGAAGGCAACGTGGTGTGCCGGACCGAGCAAAACTACACGGTTAAACGGTGTTTCGCGGTTCGGCAGGCAGGCGTACCCGGCAGCGGCCACGGGGCCGGAATAGATATAGCCCGCATGCGGTACGATCAGTGCCCGCGGCGCTTTCCTGTCCGTATGGGCAGCGTGCAACAGTTCATCCACCGAGGCCTCGAGGTCCAGCTTGTCGGCAGGATAAAAACTGCCGGCACCGGCCGGTTGTCTTGTAGTGTCCATGTAGTTTCCCTATACAGGATAGATAGGGTCGCGGCGCCGGAATTGCAAGTGCCCGGGGCAGGGCCGCCGGCCCGGGCGGGGTACCGTCAGGAGGGTGAATGCCGGAGTACAATGCCGGCCAGCGGTGGAATCGTCATGCGGACTGACCACGGGCGTCCTCCCCAGGGCTGTGCGTCCGCCTCGACCTGACCATGATTGCCGACATCCGTGCCACCGTAAAAACCGGAGTCGGAATTGAACAGTTCGACATAGCTGCCGGCTGCCGGGACACCGACCCGGTAGTCATGACGCGGCACCGGGGTAAAGTTGAGAACGACTACCACAAAATCAGCGCCGTCGCGCCGGATAAAACTGAGCATCGATTCCTCTGCCGCGTTGCAGTCGATCCACTCAAAGCCGTCGGCTGTAAAATCGTGCCGGTGCAGCTCCGGGTATTCCCTGTACAGCCCGTTCAGGTCGCTGACCAGCGACTGGATGCCCCTGTGAAGCTCATAGTCGAGCAGGTGCCACTCGATACTGGAGTCAAAGTTCCATTCACGTCCCTGGCCGATTTCGTTACCCATGAATAGCAGTTTCTTGCCTGGAAACGTAAACATGTAGGCGTACAGCAACCGGAGATTTGCAAACTGCTGCCACTCATCGCCGGCCTGCTTGTAGAGCATCGACTGCTTCCCGTGCACTACCTCGTCGTGTGAGAACGGGAGTACAAAGTTCTCTGTAAATGCGTATAGCAATCCGAATGTCAGGTCATTGTGATGAAACTTCCGGTGCACGGGATCGTTATGCATGTATGCCAGTGAATCATGCATCCAGCCCATGTTCCACTTCATACTGAAACCAAGCCCGCCCATGTCAACCGGGTTGCTGACGCCGGGCCAGGCCGTCGATTCCTCGGCCATAATCACTGTGCCAGGGAACTCGCTATGTGTGACCGTGTTAAGTTCGCGCAGGAAATTAACGGCCTCCAGGTTTTCCCGGCCGCCATAGATATTCGGCAACCAGTCGCCTGTATTACGGGAATAATCGTGGTACAACATGGACGCCACTGCATCCACGCGCAAGCCGTCAATGTGAAACTCTTCCAGCCAGTAGATGGCGCTTGCCAGCAGAAAGTTTTTTACTTCGTTGCGGCCATAGTTGTAAATCAACGTGCCCCAGTCGCGATGTTCGCCACGACGCGGATCCTCGTGTTCATACAGGGCGCTGCCATCGAAAGATGCCAGCCCGAAATCATCTTTCGGGAAATGGGCGGGTACCCAGTCCAGCAGCACACCAATATTGTTGCGGTGACACAGGTCGACAAAAAAGCGGAAATCATCCGGGCTGCCGAAGCGGCTGGTGGGCGCAAAATACCCGGTTGTCTGGTAACCCCAGGAGGCATCCAGGGGATGCTCGGTGATCGGCAACAGCTCGATATGGGTAAATCCGGTTTGCCTTACATAATCGACGAGCTCGCGCGCCAGGTCACGGTAATTGAGAAAATGACCAGTATCATCCCGTTTCCATGAACCGAGGTGCACCTCATAGACAGAAAATGCGCTGTGCTGCCAGTCGCTGTTGCGGCGCTGTTCCAGCCAGACCTCGTCCTGCCAGTTGAACCCCGATTCCTTGCAGATCAGCGCGGCTGTCGCCGGACGCAGCTCAAACTGTTGACCGTACGGGTCTGTTTTAACGACAATTTTTCCGTTTTGTCGGGTACGGAGCTCATACTTGTAGTGGGGGCCGCAGCCCAGGCCGGGAACGAACAGTTCCCACACGCCACTGCCACCACGAGCCCGCATGGGGTGGGTGCGTCCGTCCCAGCTATTGAAATCACCGACGACACTGACGCGATCGGCCGATGGCGCCCAGACGGCAAACAGTACCCCGGTTATGCCATCCACTTTTTTTCGATGCGCGCCGAGTACCCGGTACACATGCCAGTGTTTTCCCTCGGAAAACAGGTGCAGATCATAATCCGACAGCTGCGCCGGGAAGCAATAGGGATCGTAGGCAATATGCTCCGCCCCGTAACTGTCACGCCATATCAGCCGGTAGCGTTCCGGCAGGCTGCCTGCCTTGCCATGCCACTCGAACAGGTCGGTATTGCCAACGCGTTCCAGTGAGTGGCCGGTTTCGACAATGCGGACCCAGGCGGCACCGGGCAGGTGTACGCGCACCAGTTCCCGGTCCGCCAGCCGGTGCCGGCCAAGCAGGGTAAAAGGATCATGATGGCGTGCTTCCAGCAGGCGCTGGAGCTCCGGATTGGGTTTGGACAGGGGTTTGGTTTCCGGATCGGTATGGTGCATCTATCAACTGTTCCCGGGGTCAACAGGCTGGATTGCCAATCACTATACAGGCAATGAGCTTGGCCATACAATATGCTCCGTTATGGAGTAAACGAGTCCAGCCCGGGCATTCATCAGGATCATCCGGACAATCAATGCCATCCAATAATTCGCAACGTTTTGTCAGTCGGCTGACACGTACAACACTTGCTCTGGTGCTTGCAGGAGGCCGCGGGTCAAGATTGAGGCAACTGACGCTCTGGCGCGCAAAACCGGCAGTCCCGTTTGGAGGCAAGTTCCGGATTATCGACTTCCCGTTGTCCAATTGCCTGAATTCAGGGATCCGCATGATCGGGGTCCTGACCCAGTACAAGGCCCATTCACTGATTCAGCACATCC
>JAUVNM010000317.1 GCA_030599705.1 Gammaproteobacteria bacterium | reverse complement strand
GCTTTTCCGCATAGGGCGCAATGCCCGGCACCGGGCCGATCTGGGCCGAAGCGTTCTTGCGGCGCATGCGCTTTTTCCCGGGGGCGGCTTTTTTTACCGCCTTTTTGGCAGTGGTTTTTTTCTTCGGAGCCGCCTTTTTCGTGGTTTTCCCTGCAGTGGCCTTCTTTTTGACTGGCGCTTTACGCGCGACTGTCTTTTTTACAGCCGTTTTCTTCGAGGCTGTTTTCTTCTTCGCCACGGTCCTGGGTTTCGCTGATTTCTTCTTTGCAGCCATGTAAACTATCTCCGGAAACAACCTGTATAATTCACTGTTTCCTTTATATTAATTGCACATGGAGCCGGCGCTTCCGGGCCCTTTTCCAGGCAGGCATTGTGCTACAGGGGCGTTATTTATACGCCACTTTTACCATTAGTCAAGAACCGGCCGTATTCGGGGCAGGTCGGTTTATAACGAATCAATCAGAGTGGAGCAGCGTCATGAGCCAGGAGAATCAAACAACAGACAAACTGGTGGCCCTGTTGTTTGATGTCGACGGAACACTGGCCGACACCGAGGAGATTCACCGGCGGGCATTCAATGCCGCGTTCAGCGCTGCCGGGCTGGACTGGTCGTGGGATCATGACCTGTACCACAAGCTGCTTGCCGTCACCGGCGGCAGGGAGCGTATCCGCTACTATCTCGACAGTTTTTCCACGAATACTTCTGCAAAGAACCTAACGGATGACTTTATCGCCGAACTGCACAAGGCCAAGACCGTCAACTACACCGGTGCGCTGGCACGGGGCGATGTGCCGCTGTTGCCCGGTATCGAGCGCCTGATGCTGGAAGCCCGTGCGCAGGGTTTGCGGCTGGCCATCGTGACCACGACAACTCCGGCGAATGTCACGGCCCTGCTCGAGCACAGTTTCTCACATGACACCTCCGGCTGGTTTGATGTGATCGCGGCCGGCAGTGTTGTCCCGAACAAGAAACCGGCGCCGGACATCTATCGCTATGCACTGGAGCAGCTGGATCTCCCGGCCAGTCAGTGCCTGGCGATTGAAGACTCCGCCAACGGCCTGCGCTCGGCACGGGATGCCGGCGTCGATGCGCTGATTACCGTGAACCGCTACACCGAGGACCATGACTTCAGCGGCGCTGCGCTGGTGCTCGACCATCTTGGCGAACCGGGGGACCCCTGTCGTGTGCTCGCTGGAGAGCCTGACCCTGGCGGCCTGGTCGACACGGCCTTCCTGTTGCAGTTGCACGAACATTGCCAGGCGCAACGCGTGCAGGCCGGGTGATGGCATGACCCGCAGCGCGGACCGCATGGCCCGTATCCAGCCGTTTCATGTAATGGCGCTGCTGGCGCGCGCACGGGAACTGGAAGCCGCGGGCCGCTCGATCATTCACATGGAGATCGGCGAGCCGGATTTCGTTACACCGCAACCGGTGATCGATGCCGGTATTGCCGCGCTGCAACAGGGGCATACCCATTACACCCCGGCAGTCGGGCTGACTGCCTTGCGCGAACGAATTGCCGTATTTTATCGTGAACGTTATCAGGTAACGATCGAACCGGAACGTATTGTCATTACCCCGGGCGCATCGTCGGCACTGCAGCTGGTGATGTCCATACTGGTCAACCCGGGTGATGCCGTGTTGATGGCCGACCCGGGCTATCCCTGTAACCGTAATTTTGTCCACCTGCTGAACGGTGAGCCGCGCGGGATTCCCGTTGATGCATCGACCGCCTGGCAGCCGACACCGGAACAGGTGCAGGCGTACTGGGACGGGAAGGTAGCCGCGCTGATGCTGGCATCACCATCCAACCCGACCGGCACATTGCTCGGGGAACAGGACATTCGCCGGATATATGAAATTGTCCGGGAGCACGGCGGCCACCTGATCGTCGATGAGATCTATCACGGTCTGACCTATGGCAGCGCCGCACAAACAGCACTTGCGGTGTCCGATGACATCTTTGTGATCAACAGTTTTTCCAAGTACTTTGGCATGACCGGCTGGCGGCTCGGCTGGCTGGTTGCTCCCGGCTCCAGCGTGGCGGAGCTCGACAAGCTGGCGCAGAACCTGTTTCTTGCCGCACCGACACCGGCACAGTACGCGGCGCTGGCTGCATTCGAGCCAGACAGCATCGCTATCCTCGAAGCACGCCGCGATGAGTTTCGCGTCCGGCGCGATTACCTGTTGCCGGCATTGCGGAAACTGGGATTCGAAATCCCGGTGACACCGGAGGGTGCCTTTTATCTATATGCCGATTGCAGCCGGTTCACCGATGACAGTTACCGGTTTTCGCAACAGCTGCTGGAAGCGGCTGGAGTGGCCATCACGCCGGGCATTGATTTCGGCAGTTACTACCCGGAACGGCACGTGCGCTTTGCCTACACGACTTCGCTGGAGAATCTCGAGGAAGGGGTGCGGCGGCTTGCAGATTTTCTCCGGGGGACTTCTGATTAATCTGTCATTCCGGGCCCCGGCCTGCACGGGGGCAGGCTATGCGTAGCGCGTTGAACGCCGGCAGGGAAGCCTGCAGGGCGAGCGTGGTGAGTAATCCAGGTATTTCCATTTGCCGGAAAAGATACCGGTTGCCCGTTGACGGGCAACCCTATACCATCAGCCTCGCAAACGAGGGATGGACATTCTGCTAATTACTTGAGGAGATGCGCGGATGAAAAGACAATTACTAGCTATCGCACTACTTGGCGCTTCATCAGCCACCTATGCGGTTGCTCCCGGCGGCCCGGATTGCGGCTGGGGCAACATGTTGTTCGACGGGAAATCAGGCGGTGGTAACCACATCATTGCGAGTACGACCAATGGCACATCAGGCAATGCAACGTTCGGTATGACCAGTGGCACCAACGGGTGCTCGACAGACGGCACACTGACCTACGGCGGCAATGCCTGGG
>JAUVNM010000015.1 GCA_030599705.1 Gammaproteobacteria bacterium | reverse complement strand
TGGAACTCTCGACCTACTTCCGCATCAACGCGGCTGGGACCGGCCAATTCGAACGAACACTCCTGATCGCCGACGAGGGCGCCTACGTCAGTTATCTGGAAGGCTGCACGGCGCCGATGCGCGACGAGAACCAGCTGCATGCAGCCGTGGTCGAGCTGATTGCGCACCAGGATGCCGAGATCAAGTACTCGACCGTCCAGAACTGGTATCCGGGCGATGCGGACGGGCGCGGCGGTATCTACAATTTTGTCACCAAACGCGGTGTCTGCCGCGGTGCGCATGCAAAGATTTCCTGGACCCAGGTGGAAACCGGGTCGGCAATCACCTGGAAATATCCCGGCGTCGTCCTCGAGGGGGACCACTCGATCGGCGAGTTCTATTCCGTCGCCATGACGAACAACTACCAGCAGGCGGATACCGGGACCAAGATGATCCACATTGGCAAGGACACGCGCAGTACCATTATCTCCAAGGGTATCTCGGCACGTCAGGGGCAGAATGCCTACCGTGGCCTGGTCAAGATCCTGAAAGGCGCGGATGGCGCGCGCAACTATACCCAGTGCGATTCCCTGCTGCTGGGTGATCGTTGTGGTGCACATACGTTTCCGTATATTGAGGTGAAGAACAACACGGCCAAAGTGGAGCATGAAGCAAGCACCTCGAGGATCGGGGAGGACCAGTTGTTCTATTGCCTGCAACGCGGCATCTCGCAGGAGGATGCAATCACGCTGATCGTCAACGGTTTCTGCAAGCAGGTCCTGAACGAGTTACCGATGGAATTCGCCGTCGAGGCACGGAAACTGCTTGGCGTGAGCCTCGAGGGGGCCATCGGATGAACATCGCCGCCGGCGAAATGCTTGCCATCACCGGACTGCAGGTCGCGGTGGAAGGCAAGACCATATTAAACAGCATTGACCTGAAAGTGCGTGCCGGCGAGCTGCACGCCATTATGGGGCCGAACGGTTCCGGCAAGAGCACCTTCGCGCAGGTGCTGGCCGGTCGCGAGACCTACGAAGTCCTGCAGGGTTCGGCACGCTTCCTCGGCCAGGACCTGCTGGACCTGCCGCCCGAGGAACGCGCGCGCCGGGGCCTGTTCCTGGCATTCCAGTACCCGGTGGAGATTCCCGGGGTCAGTAATATCTACTTTCTGAAGGCCGCGCTCAATGCCGTGCGCCGGCACCGGGGTGTGGATGAACTGGATGCCATGGACTTCATCAGCCTGGTCAAGGAAAAGCTCGCGGCCATGCAGATGAATGAAGACCTGCTGTACCGCTCGGTAAACGAAGGCTTCTCCGGGGGTGAGAAAAAACGCAACGAGATTTTGCAGATGATGGTGCTCGAACCCGTGTTGACCATACTCGATGAAACCGATTCGGGTCTGGATATCGACGCCCTCAAGGTGGTTGCCGACGGCGTCAACAGCATGCGCAGCCCCGAGCGGGCCTTTATCGTGGTGACCCATTACCAGCGCCTGCTGAATTACATCGAGCCGGACTACGTGCACGTGCTGTCCGGCGGACGCATTGCACGCTCCGGTGGTCCGGAACTGGCCATCGAGCTGGAACAGCGGGGTTATGGCTGGCTCGAGCCGGGAGAGGGTGCCGTGCCATGACGGCGGGACACACAAGCTATGCAGAGGATTTCCAGGCAGTACAGGCGACCCTGCCGGGTGCCGGGGTGCCCTGGCTGCAGCAACTGCGGACGGCCGCCATGGAGTCCTTCCTGGATTCCGGGTTTCCGACGCCGCGCACCGAGGACTGGAAATATACCGACCTGCGATCGCTGACACGCCGGCACTATACTCCGGCGTCCCGTCCGCGGCCGGATAGCATTACGGTCCCGGCTGACGCGTGGTGGCAGGACGAGCTGCAGCACCGGCTGGTGTTTATCGACGGTCATTTTATGCCCGAACTGTGCCCGTTGGGTCCGTTGCTGAGCGGCGTGACCATCACCAGTCTTGCCCGGGTGCTGGAACAACAGCCGGAGCTGCTCGAGCACCGGCTTGGACACAATACCGATCTTGAGCAGCCCGGGTTCAATGCCTTCAACACTGCGTTCATGCGCGATGGTGCGTACATCCGTCTCGGCGCCGGCGCCGTCCTCGAGCAGCCGGTGCACCTGCTGTTTATTGCGACAGGAACGAACGCCTCCCTGCGGCCGGTGCGAAATATGATCGTTGCCGGCGCGCACAGCCATGCCACCGTGATTGAATCTTACGTGGCACTCAATGATGCCGCCGGCCTGACCAGTGCGGTGACCGAGATCAGTCTGGAGACCGGTGCCCACATCGAGCATTACAAACTGGAAGAGGAAAGCGCGTCCGCCAGTCATATCGCAGGTATCTATGTAACGCAGGACCGGGACAGCCGGTTTGACTCGCATAACATCGCACAGGGGGGCCAACTGGTGCGCAATGATCTGCAGGTCGCGCTGAACGGACCGGGCGCGGCAACCGCCCTGAATGGACTGACGATCACCCGGGGCCGGCAGCACGTCGATAACCATACCCGGGTTGACCACAATGCAGCACAGGCGTGCAGCGACGAATGGTACCGGGGGATACTGGATGACCGCTCCCGGGCGGTCTTCAACGGCCGTATTGTCGTGCACGCGAATGCACAACAGACCGTGTCGCACCAGCATAACCATAATCTGCTACTTTCCGGGGATGCGGAGGTCGATGCAAAACCACAGCTCGAGATCAATGCAGATGACGTCCAGTGCACGCACGGTTGCACCGTGGGGCAGCTTGACGAGGAAGCCCTGTTTTATTTCCGGTCGCGCGGGGTGGATGCGACCATGGCGCGCAACTTACTCGTCTATGCCTTTGCGGCCGACGTGCTGGAACGGATCCGGCTACAACCGGTCCGGCGCATGCTGGAGCAGCGACTGGCCGGCCGATTTATGGAAACAGAAGTGCTGGATTCCTTGCGCGACCGGTTGTCCGGGTAACGATTGAGGTAAGTTCCCATGGACCTGTCAAACATTCGCGAACTTTACGAAGAGGTGATCCTCGATCACAACCGCAATCCGCGCAACTTCATGGTGGAACCGGAAGGCGCCAACCGTCATGCGCATGGCTATAACCCGGTGTGCAACGATGAGTTTACCGTGCACCTGAAGGTTGAGGACGGTGTAATCAGCGATATCGGGTTTGCCGGGGCCGGGTGTGCCATCTCGACGGCCTCGGCCTCGTTGATGACCGAGGCCATCAAGGGCAAGACCGAGGCAGAGGCACAGGCGCTGTTCCGGAACATGCACAACCTGCTGACACAGGAGGATGCCGCGGGTGACGTGGGAAAACTCAAGGTACTGGCCGGCGTGCATGCGTATCCCATGCGCATCAAGTGCGCGACCCTGCCATGGCATACCTTGCGCGCTGCCCTGGATCGGGATTCAGAGACAGCCACCACGGAGCCGGTATGAATGCCGACTCGAAAAGCCTGATGCAGCGCCTGCTGGAGGAGCAGGTGATCGATGCGCTGCGCGCTATTTACGATCCCGAACTGCCGGTCAATATCTATGACCTCGGATTGATCTATCAACTTGAGGTCGATGAGCAGCAGGGCAAGGTACACATCCAGATGACCCTGACAGCGCCCGGTTGCCCGGTGGCACAGACCTTTCCAGGTACGGTGGAATGTGCCGTGATGGAAGTACCCGGTGTCAATGAGGCCTGCGTCGAGCTGGTCTGGGACCCGCCCTGGAGCCGTGAACGGATGACGGACGATGCGCGGCTGCTGCTGGATATGTTCTGAAATCTGCGGGGTATTCCATGTCTGAATGGATAGATGTTGCACCGGTCGATGCCTTCGAGGAAGGCACAGTGCAGCTACTGGAGGTGGGCAGGACAGAAGTCGCAGTGTTTAATATTGCCGGCGAATTTCTTGCCATCGAGGATGTCTGTACCCATGATGGCGGCACCCTGGCCGAGGGTGACGTTGAGGGGTACGAGATCGAGTGCCCAAGACACGGCGCGCGCTTCGATCTGCGCACCGGCAAGGTAACCGCGCCACCAGCCTACGAGGACGTCGCCCCGTTTGCGACCCGTATCCATGCCGGTATGGTACAGGTTCGGGATGAGCGTCCTGACCGGGCTACCGGATAAAGACAGGAGAAATTCAGTGATACCTCGCAGTGTTGTAATCATGTGTTTCTGCCTGGTGTCTGTGACAGCCTGTACCCTGGTCAACCGGTTGCCAGGGGAGGGCAGCCTGTTTCGTACCTTCTCCGGTGGTGAGTTTATCCTGCATGAGGAGATCACCATTGCTCCCGGACGGGTACGAATGAGCTTCCAGGAAGGAACACCGGCGTATGCTTATGGCGAGTTTTACCCGCATTGCGATCTCGTACTCCCTGCTATCAGTGAACAACCACAGGTCATTCCTGCCGGGAGTTACCGGATTGGCCGCATTCTGGGACAAACCCACTATGTGGTTCGCCCACGGGAACCGGTGCAACTGGCTGCAGCCGATGGTGTAGACGGGCTATTGGCGGATGCGTCCTCCGAGTGGATCATGCTTGCCTATCACATGTCACTGCACGCGGAGACACCGCCCGAACGCCTGACCCTGATCTGCGGTGGCGCGTATAACTTTCCTTACTATGCACACTACCCCAGCCTGGAGGAAATACGTCACTCACTGGGGGAATACGGCACGTTCAAGTTGCCCTGACTGCCAGTCGTTGTCCGGATAGAACCGGGTATTCCGCTGTTTGGTGGAGTGGGCAGGGCTGATGCGCATCTGCGCCGTAATATAACTCATTGATAATTAATAAATATTAACAGTATGTCAAAAAGTTAGCGTTTTATTAAATTAATACTTGCTTAATTAAGCGTATGCTTATATTATCTTCTCCGTGGTAACACAAAAACTTTTTAACCAAGTTTACTAACAACATCTCTGGAGAACTGATATGAAAACAATTGCTACAGTAATTACGGCGGCTACCCTGGCTGTTGCTTCTGCTTCCGCCGCTGCCTGGGGCCCTTTCGGTAACGGCTACAACGATGGCTACGGCAACGGTTATGGCGACGGCGAATTCGACGGCAATTTCGGCTTCAACATGAACATGAGCGGTCGTGGTTCCGGTCGTGGTTATGGCCGCGGTAATGGTTATGGTTACAACCAGCCTTACTACGGTTACGGTTATGCCCCTTACGGTGCTGCTCCTTACGGTGCCGCTCCTTACGGGTATGCTCCGGTTGCTGCTCCGGTTGCCCCGCAGGCAGCTGGCACCACTGCCAAGTAAGTAACCTTACTTGCCAGAAAGGCCAAAGGGGCAGCTCTTGCGAGCTGCCCCTTTTTATTTACAGGGATGTGATGGACGATTTACAGGAACGAGGTGACACCAATGAAACAGGGAATTCTTACCTTCGTATTGATTGTTGCGGGACTTTTCGTGTCAGTGGCCCGTGCCGATGTCCTGGTACTGGTGCATGGTTATCTGGGCAGCGCCCAATCCTGGGATACCAGCGGCATTACAGCCGTACTTGAACGCCATGGCTGGCAGCGTGCCGGGGTCTTTGTCTCGGGTCCGGGCGGGAACCAGTTGTTTCCGTCGCCTGGCAATGCCGGCGAGCGAAAATTCTATACGGTGGATTTGCCCTCCGAGGCTCCGGTGCTCATCCAGGCATTTCAGCTGCGGCAGATCCTGCAATCCATCAATACCCTGCACGTGAATGAGCCGATCAGTGTAGTAGGGCACTCGGCCGGTGGTGTGGTCGCCCGTGTCGCGCTGGTGCGTGGAGACCTGGACAACATCAAGACCCTGATTACCATCGCCAGTCCACACCTGGGCACCGGCCGTGCAGAGCAGGCACTGGATGTGACGGATATTCCATTCCCGCTGACCATGGTTACCGACTTCTTTGGCGGAGCCACCTATGACACGGCCATGCGATCACGCAGCCTGTTCGTGGACCTCGTACGTCAGCGTCCCGGAACTATGTTGTTCTGGCTGAACAACCTGCCGCATCCCGATATCGAGTACTTCTCCGTGGTACGGGGACAAGCGGCGGTTATGTCCGGCGATTATATTGTCCCGGGGTACAGCCAGGACATGAATAATGTGCCCGCCCTGCGTGGCAGGTCATCGCTGGTCAGGGTCAATAACAGTTTTCACGGCCTGAGCGTGCTGGACGGGAGCGTGATCGTCAGCGTACTCGCAGATACAATCTAGGGAAAGTTTGATGTGTCGTGTTCCGTTATGCCGGCGGTCGTGAGCCAGTGCCGGTCACCGGCTTGACCGGCTTCCTCGGCTCTGGCAAGATAACTTTGCTTAATCGAATTCTCAATGGGCAGCACGACCTGCGCGTGGGTATGCTGGTTAATGACTTCGATGCTATCAACATCGACACCGAGCTTGTTGATGGAGTAGAGGAGAAAAACTATGAATCTGAACTACCATTCGATCCTGGCGGCCATTTTGATTTTGGCTGTACCGTTTGTTAGCTATGCCGGTTCCCTGAGATGTGGTGGCAAGCTTATTTCCCCCGGCGATACTGAGCAGCAGTTACTGGATGCCTGCGGCGCTCCAACATCCCGTAAAGGCGCTGAATGGCTATACGAAAAGCCCGGGAGTGTACCAGTAGTGGTTACCGTTGGAAGGGGCGTAGTGTCGTTTATCCGTAATAAGGCTGAGTCAGGTGCGTTTTCCGAACACCCATTTGGGGATCGTCCCTGAAAGTCAGGTTTTTGCGTACGCCGATCAGAATCCCGGATTCCACACTTAATCAGCGTTTTCCTCGGACCAGCCGGCAAGAATGACGGACATGACATTGGAAAACTCGTCGAAAGTATGCGGCTTGACGATGTAGTCATCCACCTCGTATTCGAAGGCGGCGGCCCGGTCGCTCGGTTCATTGGAGGATGTCAGTACAATGACCTGCAAGTCCCTCAGCACCGGATCTGCACGCAGCTCCTTCAGAAATTCAATGCCTCCCATTTTAGGGAGATTCAGGTCCAGTAGAATCAGCGATGGTGTGGGCTCGATTCCGGGAAACCCGTCACCGCGCAACATGCCCAGTGCTTCAACACCGGTACGTGCCACATGGAGCGGGTTGCGGACATCGATTTTCTTCAATGCCCGCTGTACGGTCATGATATCTACCCGGTCATCTTCCACGAGCAATATTACGGCGTCATTATTAGGCATCACTACGCCCCTCCCGAGGCGGGTAATTATCAGGTAGTATACTGCGCATCTGGCCGGTTTGGTTGCAATTCATCCATGACTTGGCCAGCTAAACCGAAACGTGGCGCCATTGCCTTCTTCTGATTCCAGTGTTATCGAACCACCATGTTCCTGCACAATCTTCTTTACCAGTGCCAGACCTATGCCGGTATTGCTGCCGTAATCATTTACCGCCAGCGTCTGAAACATCATGAATACCTTGTCATGGTATTCCGGTGCGATGCCGGGTCCATCATCGGTTACTGTGAATTCATAATACTCACCCGGATTACGCACCGTAACCCATACATGGCCCTGCTCGCCCTTGCCGTGTTTGATGCTGTTTCCGATCAGGTTGGAGAACACCTGGTAAAGGTGTAAACGGTCTGTGTACAGAGTAGGCATGTTCCCGGCTACATCGATAATGAATCCGTCTGGTGGCGACAGCGAGTCGATGACCTCGGCCAGCAGTTCGCCGGTATCGATGCTTCTTATGGAATGAGCTGCCTTGCCAATCCGCGAGTAGTCCAGCAACCCTTCGATTAATGCATTCATGCGCTGCACGCGATCACGCAGTAGTCCCAGTTGTTCGCGGGTAGCTTCGGTCAATTTCCCCCCCAGATCTTCCTCCAGCCAGGCGGCCAGATTTGCGATACCTCGCAGCGGTGCTTTCAGATCATGCGAGGTCACATAGGCAAACTGTTCCAGTTCCTCCACATGCCGTTCTGCTTCGGCAGTGCGTATAGCTACACGTTGTTCCAGGGTTTCATTCAGTCTCTGAAGTTCCTTCTCGAAATTCAGGCGTTCATTAATCTCGCTATTAAGCTCTTCGTTGACCTCCACCAGTTGTGTCGTGCGCTCGATCACAAGACGCCTTACTTTCGCTTCGCGTCCTACCAGCGTGGAAAGGTATATAGTCAGCAAGGCTGTGAATGGCAATCCACCCGCAAGGGTAGCCCATCCACTCCATGGGTCTGGCCGGAAATGCCCGGGGATCGATGTGCACAGCACTTCCCATTGGCGATCTGCGACATTTATAGTCTGGATGAACGCCCGATTTTCACGTGACTCCCCGTCCCCGGGATTGCGCCGGCCATGGTCTGCAGAACGTTTTCTGGAGGAATGCCGGTAAAGTTGGTGTCCTTCGTCCTCGCCAGATACATCGTAGATGACCATGTCAATGCCGCTCGGGCTGAGATTCTGCAGGGCACTTTCAACTATCTCGCCGATGCGGAAAATTCCGGCCGCAAACCCGCGCAACTGCAGTTGCTGCTTTTCCAGGGTGTCCAGGGCCGCGTCTTCCTCTTCACCCTCAGCTTCAGTCGCGTCTGCATCTACCTTGTTATAGACCGGTAGTCGGGCCGCGAAGCCGTATTCGGTGCGGCCCTTCCGTTCCAGTAGAATGCGTGGTGAAGCCCGCATTTGTCCGGCATCCCGTGTTTGCTGCAACGCGTCCAGGATCGCCGGGTCTGATGCCAGGTCAAGACCCAGTGCTTCCTTGTTGAGCTGATAGGGTTGCACGTAGAGAACAGGAAAATGCACCGGGCGCTGTTCAGCCTTGACCAGATCACCTGCCTGGTTGCTTTCATTAATGCGGAACTTCGTGAAGCTGCGGCGGGCTTCTTCTTCAAATGAGGCGCGCTCTGTTGCGGTTATCCGGGGAATCCACTGCAGTGCCGCTATGCTCGCATAACGCTTCAGTGCAGGCCCCACAAACTTGCGAAAATCACGTCGACCGACCCACTGCGATGCATCGAAGAAACTGCCAATGTCCTGGACCACGCCAAGGCTTTGTTCGATCTCACGCTGAACCATCAGGACGCGGTCGATGGCAGCCGCACGAAATGCCTGCTGTACCCGTTGGTGCTCCCAGTCAGAGACCACGTTGAATGCATGCCAGGTAACCATCACGCCAATCAGTGCAACAAGCGCAATCGGTACATAAGCCATCCATGGGTGCGTGTTCATGGCGCGCGCAGTACCAGGGTGCGCCCGCACATGTTCCGGGGGGGTAAAGTTCCGGTTTATCATCACATACAGGCCCCGTGAAGTCCGAACCCGTCCTGTTGCCGGTGGGTGAGGAGTGTTCCCGCGCTCACTCGAGAATTCCCGGGTCTGGCGGGTAGTGTTCACTGATCCGGCGGTTCACTTCGAGCAGAACCTCACGAAGAGTATCCTCAATGGTCCAGTTGGCGATTACCGGTATATGCGCCTTGTCTGCCAGGTTAAGCAGATAAGACTGCAACTCCCAGATTGCATCCAGTTTTTCCAGATAACGGGATGAACCGCGATCTGGCTGCTCACGACTGCGCCATGAAAGCTGGTTCTCCAGTTGTTGCCGGGTTGTAACTGCCAGCATGACCGGGACAACGACCGCCGTTTCGCGGGCTTTGGCAAGGTTCAGTTTCATGGGCAATACATGGACGCCATCGATGATCATATCGTGGCGTTCTTTTAGCGCGCGTGCAATGGTTGCCTCCAGGGCCGATCTGACATTGGTGTACTGAGCCAGAAATCCTGCAACAACCGGGCTATCGGTTTTCCTGTTAACATTCCCCGCCTCTATCCCGGGGAGACCGCGCCATGCATCAAAGCTTGAATAACCAAGCGTCGGCACCACGTGCGGGGCCAGATAACTCCGGATAATCTCCCGCATCATATCCGTTGACTGGGTCCGCACCACATCCAGACGGTAGGCCAGTTCGGAGCAGATGGTACTCTTGCCAGTGCCGGTCGCACCGCCCACCAGGATGATTAATGGTTCACCGCTTGTTTCGAACTGGCGCCGGGAAAGATAGTAGTTTGCAGCTTCATTTGAACAATGTTCCTTGAGTGACTGATAGATGAGTCGTCGCAATGCAGGGGGTTCTATCTCGTATTGCCCGCGCTGCTGCAAGGCTTCCTGAACCTGTAGCGCGACTTCGATTGCGGGTTTACTTTCAATAACACAGGCCTCCAGCGAACGGGTCAGAATACCAGCCGAAAAAGGGCTGTCACCCCGGTTGCTGCGGACAATGATTTTCTGCCGGCGCTCGGTCTCGGCCTCATAGTCGTGCCGGAACGCAGGGCTGAAGTCCTGTTCCAGTTGCTTTGCCACGCGAGCTTTAAGCTCCGCGGTCGTGATTACCGCAGCGTTGGCCAGGCCCTTGCGCACGGCCTGGGCTGTGTCATAGGCATCCTTGAAGGACAGCCCCGCTGATAGCAGTGATTGCACCAGGATTCCCCGCAGAAACGGTACCCGGTTCCCTCCTGGTTCCCTGGCGACGACGATTTTCGTCACAACAGCTACTCCTGCCTGGTTGGTGACATCTGACAGTTATCTTGAAGCTCAGCCTGTGGTCCATGATCTGTGTGCAGCAACACAAAATCAATGATCTTGGTCAACTGTCCACGGCAAATGACTGATCATCAATCACGCCAGTTCAAATGGTTGCCTTCCAGGGTCAGGGTTGCATCGCTTTCCGCGATGGTTGTGTTTCTCCATATGGCTTTCACTATTAGTGTTCTATCCATGTGATAATCACGAGTTCAGCATACGTGACTCGCGGTTCATGAACACCGTCTTCTTCCGAATTCTGCAGCAGGGTGTTGCCGGTTTGTTGCTAGAACAGCTCTTTCAGTGCCTCCAGTATCTGCTCAGGCTCCATACGTTTCGTGTAATCACGGTCAACGTGTGCCGCATGTACCACCCGGTCCGGGCCTATTAGGTAGGTGGCCGGTACCGGAAGTTCCCAGGAGTCATCGCCGTTGCAGGCAGGAACATCCAGTCCCCACTGCAGATAGAGGGGACGCATTTCCTCGTAAACGGTGAATATCAGGCCGTAGGCGCGTGCCGTTCTGTTGCCGACATCACTGACGACCTCGAAATCGAGCCCGTATTTTTCGGTCGTTGTCAGCGAATTGTCCGGGGTCTCCGGTGATACACCGATCAATGTCGCACCGAGCGACCTGATCTCCGGTAAAACCTGCTGCAGGGCCTGCAGTTCCAGGCTGCAGAACGGACACCAGCCGCCGCGGTAGAAGCTCAGGACGACCGGGCCCTGTTCAAGTGCTGCATACAGGTTAATCATCCGGCCTGTTGCATTCGGTAGACTGAAGTCCGGTGGTGTGTCACCGATATTGACGGCATCTGCAGCAACACTCGATGCGTGCAGTTTTTCGAAACTCTGCTGCACGGTGGCCTGTTCATCGTCAGGCAGTGACGACATGAAATCCTGTACCGACTGGTTGATCCGGTCGGACAGACTGACAGCTTGTGTCATGGTAATACCTCCTCCTGGCGGGCGGCGGTTATAATCCCGGCTCCCGGTCTGATGTCTATGGTAACTTCGATGCTGATGCTGTCGGATACTCCGACAATCGGTGCGCTGATATCGAAATCGGCCCGGCTGATGCGGGTGGATGCAAGGTAACGTCCGGCAGTTGCGGCGCTGCTGCCGGTATGCTCCTGTGCGGTGAGATCAAAACCGATTTCACGGGTTCTGCCATTCAGGTACAGGTTACCGACTATTCTGTCCGGGCCATCGGCATCACCGTCAATCCGGGTACTGTTGAATGAAATGACCGGGTAGCGTTCACTGTTAAGCAGGGCCGGACCCCGTACGATCCGGTCACGCAGTTTGTTACGAGTATTGACGCTGGCGGATTCGATGGTGAATGCAATCCGTGATGTCGCGCAGCTGTCGGTAAACAGGAAGCCGCCCCGTACCTGCTCAAACCGGCCTGTTACCGGGAACATCCCCAGCACCTTGATCGAGAAGGAAACCGCTGCATCGGTAAGGTCCAGCAGGTAACCACTGCCCCGGTGCAGGTCCTTGCTGTTTGCCGCAACGGGGAGGGCCAGGCTGATGGCCATAATGGTGATACGTAACAGGTTGTAGGCGGATTTCATTATCAGATCCCCTCTAGTAGACCGGTCAGTAAAGTCAACTCCCAAAAAAAATCACGGTACCGTGGCCGGGATTACCAGTTGCAGGGCGTGACTACCGAGTTCCCGGAGCACTTCCGGGTCATTGCGGGTTTTGGCGACCAGCATGATCCCCTCGGCGTAGGCAAAGATGGCGCGCGCCGAGGCAACCGGATCGATGGCAGGCAGGTCTCCCTGCTCCACGGCCTCGGTCAGTGTCTCCGCGATGGGTTGTTCTGCTTCCTGGAAGAAGTGGTCGATCTTTTTACGTATTGCTTCGTCCTGGGTGCTCATTTCGCAGGCCAGGTTACCAAACGGGCAGCCATATAGCTGTCCTGATTCCGCTTTCATCGCGCTTTGCCCCGAGTACAGCATCTCAAAGAACCGGTTGATACGTTGCAACGGCGGGATGTCCTTTGCGAATGCCTTGCCCAGTACCTCATTGCGGAAATACGCTGCCAATTGATCCAGTACGGCCAGTGTCAGGTCGCGCTTGGACGGAAAGAAGTGGTAGAAGCTGCCCTTCTGTACCCCGGCAGTGCGGCAGATTTCCTGTACACCAACCTCGCTGTAGCTGCGCGCGAATACCAGATCGCGGGCGCTGTTGATGATGCGTTGCCGGGTGTCTGTTGTGGTATCCATGTGAAAGATACTAGTAGACCGGTCGGTCTATGTCAAGCCAGTGCCAGGCAATCGCCGTTGGATTATCCTAATTTACTGAGTTATAAATAAATTAGTGAAATTGTCGCTAACCTTGGCAGGTGTGAGTGCCGGACCATAAGGGAGAAAAGGGTGATTCATTCCATTGGTGTGCTGTTGTGGCGAAGCGTTTGCTGGCTGGAACTGACGGTGTTCACGCTGGTGTTATATGCGCTGTCCTGGCTGCCCGGTGCCCTGGTGCCATTCTACTACCCGCTGTTCCAGGCCTGGTGCCGCAGTTTTGTGCGCGCACTGGGTATCGACCTCAGGCTGCATCAGAAAAATACCCGGCCATTGCCGTCACAGTACATCCTGATAGCCAATCATCCGGCGGCGTTCGAGGACATCGGCATCCCCGCACTGTTCCCGGTGCACTCGCTTGCCAAGATAGAAGTGCAGGACTGGTGGCTGGTCGGGCGCATCAGTATGGCGGCCGGTTCATTGTATGTGCAACGGGAGTCGCGGGAGTCCCGCAATATTGCAGGAGAACTGATTGAAGCAGAACTGCAACAAGGCAAAAACATTGCCCTGTATCCCGAGGGTGGCTGCAAGGGCCGGCGCATCTTTGAATCATTCCGCTATGGCGCATTCGATATATCGCTGCGCACCGGCGTTCCCATCCTGCCGGTGTTCCTGCATTACGAATCCCAGGACGATTTCGAGTGGCGCTACCCGCAGACCCTGCCGCACAAGATCTGGCATATGCTGACGACGCAGAACAAGCGGGTCAATTACTATGTCTACGACACGTTTGACCCGCAACAGTTTGCCGACAAGGCAGCCTATGCAGAATATGCACACAACAAGTACCTG
>JAUVNM010000206.1 GCA_030599705.1 Gammaproteobacteria bacterium | reverse complement strand
CGGGGGCGGTGAATATCCCGTCAGGTAATTGAACAGCTCGGTCAGGTCCTGGGCGATGGCATCATCACAGGTCAGCATCCCGAGATCACAATACAGGCGTGCGGTACCGGCATGGTAGTTGCCGGTGCCGATATGGACGTAACGCCGCAAACCGTTGTAGTCCTTGCGCACCACGAGGATGACCTTGCTGTGTGTCTTGAGGCCAACCACGCCATAGGTGACATGAATGCCGGCCTGCTCCATGCGTCGCGCCCAGCGAATATTGGCGGCTTCATCAAAGCGCGCCTTCAGTTCAACGAGTACCGCGACCTGCTTGCCATTGCGCGCGGCGTTGACCAGTGAATCGACAATGGCACTGTCTTCAGAAGTGCGGTACAGCGTCATCTTGATCGCAAGTACCTTGGGGTCCTCGCTGGCGGTGCGCAGGAAGCGTTCCACGCTGGTGCTAAAGGATTCATAGGGGTGCTGGAGAAGCAGGGCGCCGCGCTCCCGGATGATATGAAAGATATTGCGGGAATCATGCACCAGCCGGGTATGGTCAACCGGCTTGTGGGGCGGATCATGCAACTCGGGAAAATCCAGACTGACAATCTCGAACAGGTCACGCATGGCCATCATCGATTCCACTTCGAATACATCGGACTCCTCGTCCAGTCCGAGTTCGGCGGCCAGCATGCCCTTGTGGGTCGTATTCATGCCTTTTTCAATCTGCAGGCGGACAATGGGCGCGAAATGCCGGTCCCGCAGTTCTGTTTCAATCATTGCCAGCAGGTCGTCTGCTTCCTCTTCCTCTATTTCGACAACGGCATTGCGGGTAACCCGGAACAGCTCACAGGACATGATTTCCATTCCCGGGAACAACAGATCCAGGTTGTTGACCACGACATCCTCGAGCTTCACATAGGTATTGCTGTCATCAACACGCAGAAACCGTGGCGCAATCCCTTTCACCATGGGCACCTTTACGCGTGCATAGTGGTAGGCGCTGCCACCCGGGTAGCGCAGTGACACCAGCAGGTTCAGGGCAAGATTGGAAATGAAGGGGAATGGATGTCCGGGATCCATGGCCAGGGGCGTCAGCAACGGGAAGATGTTGGTGATAAAGATTTCCCGCAGTTCTTTCTGTTCTTCCTGTTGCAGGTCGGTATACCGGCATAGCCGGATTCCCTGTGCATCCAGCAGTTCTAACAGTTGCGGCAAGGCCACGTTTTGCTCACGGTGGATGTCCCGCACGACGACCTGGCTTTCCCGGAGCTGCTGCAGCGGTGTCCGGCCATCTACGGAGGGGGTGCGAATACCGGCAGCGATCTGCTGTTTGAGTCCGCCGATACGTTTCATGAAGAATTCATCGAGATTGCTGCTGACGATGGCGAGAAACTTGACACGTTCCAGCAGCGGTGTGGCAGCGTCCTTGGCCATGTGCAGTACCCGGTGGTTGAATTCCAGCCAGGTCAGTTCCCGGTTCAGGTAGAGTTCCGGGGCATCCAGATCAATCTTCCCGGGTTGTTCGGCCCGCGGCACCGGCGTGGCAGTACTCTTTGCCGTGGCCTGGGCGCCGGTGGCAGTTTTCTTCCGGGCGGGGCGGGGCTGTGCCGGTAATTTAAGGGTGGTTCCACCCCGTTGCGTACTTTCAGTTGTCTTTTCCATTGTTAAACACTTCCATTAGGTTTACCTTATAGTATATCAGGTTGATTTGCATATTAGGAGGCAGCTGGCTGGCCGGTAAACCCGGACAGTGGCATAAAACGGGCTTGGATACAGGCTTTTCACCCAGACGTGAACCGGATCACCCACTGTATTCCTATCGGTGCGGTGGTGGAAGTCTTTACCTGTATCCCCCGGAGGCGGGCAGTAATGGATGGTCTGATACAGGAACTGGTTTTGTACTGGGCGGCAACGAAGGCATTTTTTGTCTTCGATACCGCGCGCCTTGCAGAACCCGATATGATCGTCCGCCTGGCAATCCAGGCGTTGTTGCTGTGTAGCTCTGCCTTCTTTTCCGGTTCGGAAACCGCACTATTCTCCCTGTCCCGCCTGGACCTGCAGAAACTTCGCCGCGAACGTAACCGCCATACCGAGACCCTGCATGCCTTGCTGGATCAGCCGCGGCGGCTGATCATTTCCATCCTGTGCGGCAATGAACTGGTGAACATTGCCGCCGCCGCCAATATGACCGGGATACTGGTAGTACTGTATGGCGTGGAGCGCGCCGGCTGGGTCAGTGTCATCGTCATGGTTCCCCTGTTTTTGCTGTTTGGCGAGGTAACCCCGAAGACCATTTCGGTCTCAAACCCGGTGCGTGTCAGTACCGGGCTTGTGGCTACCCCCATGAGTCTGTGGGTCAGGCTGGTTGCCCCGCTGGTCTGGGCAATCCGCAGCGTTGCCGACCGCATTACCACCCTGATTGTCGGCGAGGAAAAAGCCGCGGAGAATATCCTGCAGCTGGACGAATTCCGCACCCTGGTGGAGGAGGTTGCCAGGGAAGGGGAACTCAATGCGACCGAGCGGGCCCTGATCTACAACCTGCTGGAGGCGGGGGATACCGAAGTCGTTGAGATCATGACCCCCCGGACCCGAACGGCATTTCTTAACGTCGAATTGACGGTACCGGAGATGGTTGAGCAGTTTCGCGCCTTCCGTCACCCGCGGGTCCCGGTATTCCGGGTACATCGCGATAACCTGGTTGGTTTTGTCCATGCCGAGGATATCCTGCGACTGGTGCTGGACGATACCGATCTGTCTGCCCTGGATGTCGACGACATTATGCATCTGCCGGTAGTCGTGCCACTTACCAAGAAAGTGGATGAAATGTTCGACTTTTTCACGGCCAACAATGCCCGTGCCGCGGCAGTCCTCAACGAGTTCGGCGGGGTCGAGGGCTTTGTCACCATGAAGGATGTGCTGACCTTTATATTCGGCCAGATCTCGGGTGATGTCGAGGGGCAGGAGCTGTATCACGAGCGTGACGAAAATTCCTACGAAGTTGATGGCGACATGAAGCTGACCGATTTCAATAACCTGAGCAATTTCGGGATCGAGGACCCGCGCATGACGACCATCGGCGGTGTTGCATTCCGGCACCTGGACCGGTTGCCCGCGGTCGGTGACAGTATCAGTATTGAAGATATCAGCATTACCGTCCTGGAGATGGATGAACACCGGATTGCGCGCGCGCGCGTGAGCCGCGGGTACCGGGGTGAGGAGGCGGCTGCCGTGGAAGCGCTGGCCGGGCCGGTCGTAGCAGAAGAAGCGGCAGATGAAGTGCAGGGGAAGCCCGAAAATGAACTGCGCGATGACAGGGTGGCTGTATCGGGTCGCAATGAAAAGATCGACGACACCGGTCAGCCGGTCAGCGATGGCACGGGTACCGGACCTGGAGTATCAGGGGATGCAGGCAGCGACCCTGGCCGGAAGGCAGTTCACTGAACCTGGAGAACCGGTTATGGATTTTCTGATTATATTGCTGGTGATGGTGTTGCTCCTCCTGCTGAAGGGGTTTTTCTCGGGTTCGGAAATTGCCCTGGTCAATTCGGACAAGCTGAAGATGCATCACAAGGCGAATCAGGGGGTTCGTGGGGCGAAGCTGATACTGAAGCTGTTCCAGACCCCGGATGTGCTGCTGGGCACCACGCTGGTCGGTACCAATATAGCGACTGTTATTCTGACGACCCTGGGGACCATGCTGATGATCCGCTCGTTCGGCGAGCTAGGCGATCTCTATGCTGTGCTGCTGTTTACCCCGTTGTTCCTGGTGTTCGGCGAGATTGTGCCGAAGAGTGTTTTTCAGCAGAAATCCAACGAGATTGCACCGATGATTGTGTATCCCCTGCAATTCTTCAGTGTACTGTTCTATCCGGTGGTTTTCGTATTTTCACGTATCGCACGTCTGTGTGCACGCCTCGTGGGTTGTGGCAAGACAGATCAGAATGTCTTTATTACCCGGGAACAGATGCGCATGGTGGTGGACATGGCCGAACGCGGGGCCAATGTGGACGTCTTTGACCGCGCGCGCATCAAGCGCGCAATCCGGTTTGCGGAGACCTCGGTTGGTGAGGCCATGATTCCGGTTGCCGAGATGACGGCGATCAACCGCAACCGGGATACCCGCGGCGCCGTTACTCTGGTACGCCGGCGCGGCTATAACCGGCTCCCGGTGTATAGCAGGAATATCAGCAATATCGTGGGCATTGTTACACTGACGACCTGGGACCTGATGGACGCGGAACTGCCAGATCGCCCCCTGGAGGAACTCATCAAGCCCGTCCACTATGTTTCACCCTACCAGACGATTGATCAGTTACTGCCTGTCTTGCGTAATCGGGATGATCACATGGCCATCGTGGTAGATGAATTCGGCTCCGCCGTCGGGATGATT